>NZ_JARGEF010000230.1:0-12987 GCF_033794725.1 Streptomyces sp. ID05-39B
CAACAGGACCCTCGACAAGTCCCATCGTTGCAGGTCAGGAGCACTCTCCGCTTATTTGATCAAGCCTCGGACGCCCCACCTCGTGAAAGCGCGAGGCTAACAAGTTGGACGTGGCGGTAGGTGATCAGGCAGGTGGCGAGGCCGAGGAATGCTTCGTGGATGTCGTCGCGTCGTTCCCAGCGGACCCGCAGTCGCGGAAGCCTGCAGCCAGGCGATGGGGCGCTCGTCCACGTAGCGGAAGATGCCCCGGCCAGAGCCGTGTGGCAGGCCTCCTTCGGCGATGACCGGACGGATGCCGCGGGCCCAAGCAGGCGGCGGTACTTGTCAGGGTGACGTCGTTGCGGTTTCCGCCGGTCAGCGACACCGCGAGCGGGATGCCTGGCCGTCGGTGAGGACGTGGTGCTTGCTGCCCGGCCGTGCTCTGCCGACCGGGCTGGGCCCGCTTTGGGGCCCCTGCGGACAGCCCGCACGTGGGAGGAGTCGATCACCGCCCGCGACCAGTCCAGCTTCTTTGCCAATCGCAGCTTCTTCAACAGAACAGGTGCAGTTCGTCCCACACCCCGGCTTCATTCCACCCGGCCAGGCGCCGCCAGCACGTCATGCCGGAACCGAAGCCCAGTTCCTGCGGCAGGTACTCCCACTGGATGCCGGCGTGCAGCACAAACAGGACCCCGCACAACGCCTGCCGGTCCGGCACCTGCGGCCTGTCCTCCACCAACTTGGGACCCGGCTCCGGCAACAACAGCTCAATCAGCGACCACAGTTCATACGACACGATCCATGGCCGCGACTGTCGCCTTCCCACAAGCAAACCAACGACCACCCACACCTAAAGTCAGGTGACCAACAGCTTCTGTTAGGACTTCTTATGTCGATTGTCGCGCCTCGTAACTGCACTCCTCGCGTCAAGTGCCCGGCGACACACATCTTGGAGCAAGAGCGATGAGCAGGCATATCCAGCAAGGCGCCCCGCCCCAGGGGAGGAACGGGCTGAGTGCGAATGTTTTGGGGGCTGCAGATGCGGTGGTGATGGCGATCGCGGGCAGTGCACCCGCATACACGCTTGCGGCGACGACAGCGGTGCTGGCCGCAGCGGCGGGACTGGCCAGTCCCGCCGCTCTGTTGTGGTGTGCGCTGCCGATGATGGGGATTGTGCTGGCGTTCAAGTATCTGGGGCGTCTGGATGTCAATGCCGGGGCCAGCTATTCGTGGGTGGGCCGCGCTCTCCACCCCGGGCTGGGGTTTCTGAGCGGCTGGGCACTGGTGGTGTCCGCGACTCTGTTCATGGTGGCGGGCGCTCTGCCGGCCGGGTCCTACACCCTGTCGCTGTTCTCCGACCGCTGGGCGCAGAACGGGACGATGGCTGCTGTCGTGGGGGCGTTGTGGTTCCTGCTCATGGCAGGTCTGGTGGTGAAGGGTGCCCGGATCACGGCCCGCGCACAGTGGCTGATGACCGGGATTGAGGTGACGGTCCTGCTGGTGATCGCAGGTGCCGTCCTCGTCCGCGGGGCCGGGACGGGAGTTTTCTCCTGGTGGTGGCTGTTCGATGTCACCAGTCTCCGCGGTCCCGAGGGTTTCGCCGGGGTCGCGCTCATCGCGGCCTTCTACTTCTGGGGCTGGGACGTCACCGCGAACCTCAGTGAAGAGACCAGCAACAGCCGTCGCACCTCAGGGCTGGGCGGGCTCCTCGGCGTGGTCAGTGTTCTCGCCCTCTTCGAAATCGTCACCATCGCAGTCAATCTGGTCATGACCCAGTCCCACATCCAGAAGCACAGCGACACGATACTGGCCGACCTCGGTGATGCGCTGTGGCCGGGGTGGGGAGGCAAGGCCATGGTGATCGCGGTGATGCTGTCCACGATCGCCACCCTGGAGACGACGCTGATCCAGGTCACCCGCACCCTCTTCGCGATGGGCCGCGACCGCACCCTCCCCGCTGCCTTCGGGCTCACCCACCGCCGCTGGCAGACCCCCTGGGTCGCCGTCGCCGCAGTCACCGTGGTCGCCCTGATCCTGCTCTTCGCCTCCAGCGCGCTGGGCCCGGTCAGTACCGTCCTTGCCGACGCGTTCAGCGCGATAGGGCTGCAGATCTGCTTCTACTACTCCCTCGCCGGCATCTCCGTCGTCGTCGCCTACCGCAAACTCCTCCTCAAGTCGGTCGCCAACGCCGTCTTCATCGGGCTGTGGCCGCTGTCCGGCGCCCTGTTCATGCTGTGGGTCCTCTACCAGTCGATCCTCAGCCTCGACGCCACTGTCCTGATGATCGGCATCGGCTCCCTCGCCCTCGGGATCTTCCCCCTCTCCTGGTACATGGTCGCCGACAGCGAGTACTACGCCCCCCGACAGGCCCGCCTGGACGCGTCCACCGCAGAGACAGTGGCCTCGCGATACAGCGACCTCACCGCCGCCCCGCACCACCATCACGACGGTCGCGTCAGCGACCTCTGACACACCGCCACCACGATGACACCACCGAACCCCAAACGCTCCCGGCGGCTTCAAACACTGCGGTACGACCCCACCTTCGGCGACCGCCCACTCGCCCAAACCCTGCAGGACCTGCTGATCGGACGCTGGCAAGGCCCACGCGACCTGCTGAAGGCCACCGGGACCGACTGGGACCGCCGCACCCACCGCATCAGAATCCTCGCCGAAACCGCCGCCACCTGCCGCATCAGCGAGACCTGGCAGATCGCCGAACCACACAACGCCGACGCCCTCGCACTGCGCGCAGACACCGAAGTCATGCGGCTCTTCTTCGCCCTCTCACAAGAAGATCCCCGCGCGCTCCCGCCGACAGCACAGGATGTCTTCGACCGCAGACGCCTGCATCACGCCGCCGACTTCTGCTTCCAGGCAAGCACTGCGTTCCCCGCAGACCCCATGCCCTGGATCTCCCTGCTCACCCTCGCACGCCTCTACGGCGGAGGACACCCCCACACCTGGCACTGGTGGCACGAACTACGCGCCCGCGACCCCTACTCCCGCGAAGGACACCACCAACTACTACGCCACCTCTCCGCCCGCTGGCACGGCTCCCACGGCCTCATGTACAACTTCGCCCGCGACACCGCAGCCTGGGCCCCACTGGGATCCCCGCTCCCCGTCCTCGCCCAGGCCGCCCGCGCCGAGCACTACCGCCAACTCATCCGCACCCAAGGACGAACCTCACTCGGACTCTCCTACCACTGGACCCACGACGCACTCACCCCCGACCTCAACATCACCCTCGAACGATGGATCGCGCACCGCACCATCGAACGCGCCCAAGACGTCCCCGACCTCAACCTCCTCGCCCACGCACTCATCCACGCCAACCGCACCCACGACGCCGCCTTCGTCTTCCGCATGCTCGGCAACCGCCCCACCACCACCCCCTGGTCATACACCGGAGACCCGCAAAACCAATTTATCCAATGGCACAACCAACTGAATCGTTCCGGGTTCGGTAGGGACTCGATCGTTTGAGAGGATCGAGTCATGGCACGTCCTTCCCCGTACCCGCTTGAGCTACGCCGTCGTGCGGTGCGGATGGTCGCCGAGGTGCGGCCCGACTACGACACCGAGTGGGCCGCGATGAAAGCGGTCGCCGCGAAACTCGGCATCGGCACTACCGAGACGCTGCGCAAGTGGGTCCGTCAGGACGAGATCGATGCCGGCACCCGGCCGGGGACGACGACGGAGGAGTCCGCGCAGGTCAAGGCGATGAAGAAGGAGATCGCCGAGCTGAAGCGGGCGAACGAGATCCTGAAGGCGGCGGCGAGTTTCTTCGCGGCCGAGCTCGACCGGCCACACACACGCTCGTAGCGTTCATCGACGAGCACCGGGACCGCTTCGGCGGAGTCGAGCCGATCTGCCGTGTTCTGACCGACCACGACTGCAAGATCGCCCCGTCCACCTACTACGCACACCACAAACGCCAGGCCGCCCCGGCGGCCCGCACCGTTCGCGACACCGAGCTGAAGATCCTGATCCGGGAGGCATACGACGCCAACTACCGTGTCTACGGCGCGAGGAAGATCTGGCGGCACCTGAACCGCCAGGGCCAGACCGTGGCCCGCTGCACCGTCGAACGCCTCATGCGCGAGCTCGGCATCACCGGCGCCGTCCGCGGCAGGAGAGTGATCACCACGATGCCGGACCCCTCCTCGCCAAGGGCGCCGGACCTGGTCGATCGCGACTTCGTCGCCAGCGCGCCGAACCGCTGCTGGGTCGCCGACTTCACCCACGTCGCCACGTTCTCCGGCGTCGTCTACGTCGCCTTCGTCGTGGACACCTTCTCCCGCCGGATCGTCGGCTGGTCCGCCTCGACCACGAAGCAGACCCGGCTCGTCCTGGACGCCCTGGACATGGGACTGTGGCAACGCGACCGCGACCAACACCCGCCCCTGCCGGGCGAGTTGGTCCATCACTCGGACGCGGGCTCGCAATATACATCCTTCACGCTGGCCGAGCACTTGGAGAAGGCCGGCATCGCCGCCTCGATCGGCTCGGTCGGCTCGGTCGGCGACGCGTACGACAACGCGCTGATGGAGTCCACGATCGGCCTCTTCAAAACCGAGGTGATCAAGCCGCAGCGGCCCTGGCGATCCCTCGCCCAGGTCGAGCTGGCCACTGCCGAATGGACCGACTGGTACAACCACAGTCGACTGCACGGTGAGATAGGGCACATCCCGCCCGCCGAATACGAAGCCAACCACTACCTGAGCACCACGAAAGCCCAGGTCACAACCAACATCTGAGATCTCTACCGAACCCGGAACGGTTCACTCCTCTGGAATCTCCCGTCGATCCACCACACCCGCCACGGCAACCTGCGGGAAGGAACCACCAAACGTCTGAAGCTTCGTCCACCCCAGAGAACGGCCGGCTTTACGCATCGCCGAGCGAATCAGATCGACCCCACCCAGCTCCTCCGCCTCATCGACACCGAGCCGGAGCTCGTACGACCCTGCGAACCCGCCGCCTCCCGGCGGACACGACCGACGCAACAACGGCACCAGGACGGCAACAAGACGCTCATGACGCGGATCACCCGCAAACGACGGCATCCACCGAGCGTAGCCAGACACGACACGGCTCCACCCCACGTTCTGCAATCGTTGCCGGTCCCGCCCTGTTCTGGTCCTTCATCGGTCTCGGCTACGGCATGAGTGCCTCCCTGGGTTGGGCTGCTGGACTCGCCCTCACCGGCATCCTCGTCAGTCTCACCTACGGCTCCCTCGCCGCCGCTTCCGACGGCCACGGCTTCACGTACTGGCTGTTCCTCACCATGCTCGTCGCCTGCAACGTCGGCGCCTTCTGCGTGACTCCCTATGTCCTCGTCCGGGGCACCTTCAGGCGCCGTTGGCCCGTCGCGTACCCGAGGGCGGCCGTACTGCTGAACGAGGTAGCGGGCTGTCACAGCCGGAGCCCTGGGCACCATGACTGATCTCCCGGGGCTCCCATCCTGTGGCGTGAGGCGTTCTACACGAGCGTGCCCAGAGCGTTCTCGGCCATCTGAATGCCGACCTGGGCGGCCGCCGTCGCTCCGGCTTCCACCAGCAGGGTCTTGGCCTGGGTCGCGAACTGCCGCGTCCGGCCCGGCTCGGGGCTCGGCGACGTCGCTTCGTCATGGAGCTCCTGGGCAACGCGCTCCAGTTCCCCACGGTCCGGGTCGGACATTCCGACGGGCACCAGTCGGGCGGAGGCGTGGTCTGTTCGGGGCTGGCGCCTCAAAGGAAATCAGACAGTTTGCTGCCGCGCGTCGGCGGCCGGGCTCTGGCGCGCTCCAGCACCGGCGGCTGACGAACCGTCTGATCCGCCTGTCCTCCATCGGGAACCGGAGCAGGACGTGGTCCCTCACCCTCAGCGACTGCCAGAGCCAAGGAGCTCGGTCAGCGGCGAAAGTTCCTCGGCCCCGTTCATCGTTTTTCACTCTCCCGCTGCGGTGCGCAAGCAGGCCCGGCAGGATGCCGGGGGCCGGCATGACGGGGTCGCCAGACGGCGGCGATGAACGCAGCGGACATGGCTGCCGCCGCGGCGGCCCAGGAAGCGGCGTGCAGGCCGTTCATGAACGTCACCGAGGACACGTCCGGAAGGACGACGGTGGGGCCTGCCGGTGTGGAATGCGGCAAAGGTGCCTGGCGGGGTGCCGGGTTGTGTGTGGTGTGCGGCGAGGAGGGAGCCGAGGACGGCGATGCCGAGGGCTCCGCCGACCTCGCGGACCAGGTCGTTGGGGGCGGCCCCGGTGCCGGCCCGTTCGCCGGGCACCGCTCCCAGGACAGCCTCGGTGGCGGGTGCGGCCGCGAGCCCTGCGCCGAAGCCGGCGACCAGCTGGTAGCCGAGCGCGGGACCGTATCGGGAGGCGGGCTCGGCCAGGGCCAGGAATCCGAACCCGGACGCGACCAGCAGCATCCCCGTGGCGACGGGAAGCCTGTCGCCCCAGCGTGGTGCGATCAGCAGCTAAGCTGCCTGCCCCCGCACCCAGAGCCGCAGCCAGCGGCAGCAGCAGTCCGGTCTGGGCGGGGGTGAGATGGAGTTGGGTCTGGAGGTAGAGGGTGAGCAGGAGCAGCGAGCCGAAGAGGGCGAAAAACATCCAGGCGACCTGCCGGCGCCGTCAGGCGGCGCTGCCTTCGCCGCCCTCGCGGGCTACGAAGACGGCGCGTCGGCCTCGGCCGAGTGGGGTATGACGAAGAAGTCGGTGAGGAAGCAGGCGACGTTGCCGTCCGCCGCGCGGCCGATCCAGGTCGGATATGCGCCGTCGCCCCACCCGGACGTGAACCCGGCGAGGTTGTGGCCGCCCTCGCCCTGGGCCATGAAGACGTCGGGTCCGTGCCCGACGGACTCCATGGCCGCCCACACCGCCCCTTCCTCGTCCTGCGTCCCCGGAAAAGCGTTCTCGGCCGAGGCGTCGTAGAAACAGCCGGTACCCGCGTCCACGCCGTAGCCGAAGTACTGCGCGTCACCCAGTTCCGCCGGATCCTGCCCGGGCAGCAGCGCAAGCTCCCACCCGGCCACCTCCACGTCACGTATCACCAGCCGGACGGCCGCGACGCGAGTGTGCGGATGGGGCCCCGACTCCGCGCCTGGACGAGCCAGCGTGGCGACGGCAGCGTCCACGGCGTAATGGCCGGGCTCCACCGCGACGGTGAATGGTTCTACGTCCCCACTGCCCAGGTAGACGAACGGGTCGCACGCCACCACCTGGCCCGTAGCCAGAGTGAGCTCGCCCACGCGCACCACGGACAGTGTCCCGGTCAGGTCGCGTCCGCAAGCAAAGGAGGTCCCGTCGGTGAAGTACCGGGAGTAGTCGGGCGCGGTGATGGGCATGCGAGGAACCTTCCGTGAACCGGTGCGTATTCGGTGGATCCTAGAAGCAGGCACTGACATCTCCCGCGTTCCTGCGCTGCCTGCCGGCTTGGCTGCCCCCGTCTTCATGCGGCCCATAGCCGCGACCGCACCACCCGCACGGGTGGGTCTTGAAGTAGGTAAATGCCTCTTGGCGCCAGAAGAGGCCACGGAAAGTACTCGACGGGCTGGGTACCGGGCCATCCAGCAACGCTTCTTCCACACGAAGTAACGTTCGGGTGCATGGTGTCTCTCTTCACGGTCTTCGGCCCACCCGCCATCACCATCCTCCTCTTTGCCGTTGGGGCATTCCCATATGCATGGTGGGTGACCAGGAGGAAGCCTTCACAGCCGGCCCGCTGGGGCGTGACCGGGCTTGCGGCAGCGATCACCGCTTATGGGGCCGGAACCCTCTACGGGCTCGCATTCACGAACCCGCTTGACGTGTGCGCGGACAGGACCGGCGACGGCGCTGGGCGGGACTACAACCTGACCTCCGTGAGTGTGGACAGCTTCCCCCCGTCCATCACCTGTCACTGGACCAGCGGCCACAGCACCCAAGAGGTGTGGTTCTGGGTCGTACCTCTGATGTACGCAGGCCTGACCTGTCTCGTCGTATGCTCCGCCCTGCTTCTCATCAACCGCTACAAGGAGTGCGCGGCGCGTCTATGTGGGTGATTGAGGCTTGGCGTGTTGACCGCCCGCCTCACATACATGACCGCTCTGGCCCGGTACTTGCGCAGCGCGGAGAAGGCTCTTGATCGACTGCGCCACCTGGTCGGACACGCGTCCTCTCCGGGACTGACTTGTTCCCCGCCACTGGCCTCCTCCTTCCTGGAGCCTCGAAGAGGTTGTCGGCGAGGAGGACTCCACGCTCGCCGTGGGCATCGCAGTCGGGTACGGAGCACCCCCGCGTCGGCGGGGAGGACTCGGCGGCCAGGCGCACGCGCGGGTCGGGTGCCGGAGCACCCCCGCGTCGGCGGGGAGGACATGGCGGCCACTCCATTTGGGTCCTGGGCCAGCGGAGCACCCCCGCGTCGGCGGGGAGGACACTTCGTGACCTGCAGGTTATGAGGGGCTTTGCTCCTCCTTTACCGGAGTCATGGCTGTCATGCGGACGAGGGTGAGGCCGTCGAAGTCTTCGGGGACGCGGCGGCGGGTTCCTGCGGTGCGGATGGCGTAGCCCTGTTCGGTGGCTGCTGGGTGGATGAGGACGGCTGCTCCGGTGCCGACGGTTTCGGTGACGGCTTGCCAGAGGTGATCGCGTACGCGGGCGGAGACGGATCCGACGAAGATGCCGGGGACGACTTCGCTGGTCCACCGGCTCAGGGCGCCGCGCAGGTGGTCGGGGACGGCGGTGGTGGCGGGCTTCTTGTTCGGGGTTGGCGGACTGATGCAGGGCGAAGGCGAGGGGCAGGGTGGTTTCTGCTTTGTAGAGGTCGGCGATGTCGTAGACGAAGGCGTGTTGGGTGCCGGCGTGGACGAAGCCGAGTGCGGGTGACAGGCCGAGGGCGAGCAGGGCTGCGTGGACGATGCCGTACAGGCAGGTGTTGGCGGCGGACAGAGCGAGGTTGACGGGGTCTTGGGCGTGCCACTGGTCGGGGTGGTAGGTGCGGCGGAAGCGGCCGATGCCGTGTTGCTGGGCGAGGATCTTGTAGAGGGCTTTCATGCGCTGGCCCTCCATGCCGCGCAGTTGTTCCCGGGTGACGGTGGTGGGGAGTTCGGTGGCGTCGAAGCGCATGCCGTACATGCGGGTGGCGATGTCGAGGCGGCGGGTGGGATCGGCCCAGGCGGTGACCTGTTGTTCGAGCCAGTGGGTGGTCAGAGAGTCGGGCAGGATGCCGGCGTAGGCGCGGACGCCTCCCGCTCCGGTGCACACCACGCTGGTGCCGTGGCGGGCCAGGGTGGTCAGGGCGGGGGTGGTGATGGACACCCCCGGGCCCAGCACCAGGCACGACAGGGCGGCGGTGGGGAGGTAGACCAGGTCGGTGTGGTGCTCGCCAACCTGGATCTGTGCGCACACGCCGGTGTCGTCCTGAACGACGCGGACCATGTCCAGGTAGAGGAACGACAGGGCTGCTGAAGCCGGTGAAGGCGTCGGCCGGCTTCGCGCGCGCGGCGCAGGGCTGCCTCGGCGAGCGGCCCGCCGCCGACTCGGTCATGGGCGTAGAGGCCGTCCTCGATGCTCTTCATCATGATTCCCTTCCGCCCGGGGCCGGTGCCTTCGTGATGAAGACGGCCTGTCGGACCCGGGCGGGCGGGAACGTAGAACGCTTGAGGCGTTACCGTCCTGTCCTGCCCGGCCAGGCTCGGCCCGGGGGCTGGGGGCCCGTCAGGGCGGTACAGGAGCCGGGGGATGTCTGCGGTCGACCGCGTCTGAGCTCGTCGCTGGCACCCGCGCCGCCGGCAATGCGTGCGGCGGGTGGCACGACTGGGCCGTCTCTCCGCTTCGGTGTCAGTGCCGCCTGGCACACTGCCGGCCATGTCGCTCGCTGATCTCACTCTTGACCTGTGGCGGACCTTCGACGAGGTCATCGCCCGGCGGATCGCCCAGAATGCCGCTGACCACGTGGGCGGCCGAGTGTCACTCGTCGAGGCCGCGGAACACCTCGGTGCCCCGCTGCACCGCGTCCGGATCGAGCGGGATGGGCAGGAGTTCGCCCTGATACCCGGAGGCCAGGTGTCCCTGGGCTTCGACCTCAACACCTGGAAGCCAACCGCGCAGCAGGCCGCCGACTACGCCGAGAGCCTGGAACAGGGCTACGGTTATGGGCCCGATCTGCGGACCCACCTCGAGCGGATCCTCAGCGCTCGCCGCAGCGTTCACCTGGCCACCGTCCTCATGGCCGTGGAGGACGAGAATCTGACCGAACCTCCGGCCGACATGCCGGCTGCTCTCTTTGCCCGTGGTCTGCGGATGCCGAGCTCCGACGAGTGGGAACACGCCTGCGGCGCCGGGTCGGACACCTTGTTCCGGTGGGGCGACGCTTGTCCCCTCGACCGCATCCCCTACGGAGACGACACCGGTCCCCACAACGAGCTGAACGCCTTCGGCCTGCACATCGCCTACGACACCTACCGCACCGAGCTGACCAGCGATGTCACCGGGGTCCACGGCGGCGACGGGGGCGAGTCGGTGTGCGGCGGCTACGGCCATCTGCTGGCCTGGCTTCCCCTGGCGACCGCCAACCGTAGCCCCGGCATGGCCGAGTTCGTGTACGGACCGGAGGGAGAGGACATGTACGAAGACTTCTCCACGCGACCAGTGCTCACGCTCTGAGCGACCGCGTGCGGACGGCCTGATCGACGACGGCCTTGCCAGAACCCGCGCACGAACGGCGTCCGCGCGCTGCACGCCGCAGTGGCACCAGATATCTGACGCCCCTCTGGTGGTTCGGGCGCCAAGCCCCACGAGGCGCTGCGGTCGAGCGACTTCTGCCTGCGACCGTGCCGGCCCGTCCTGGCGGGCCGCTGTGTGGGACGCCTCTGCCTCCTCTCGACGCGTGTGCTGGATCCGTCTTAGTGGCTGTTGTCGTTCCGATCTTGAGGGGTGTGCGTCGAACGGGAGTCTCGATCGGGTGACCGCGGCTGGTCACGGGCATGAAGGCAGGGCCTCTTGGTAGCTCGGGGTTGCGAAGCCAACCGAGATCCAGGAGACCCTGTTGCCGCAGTTGTACGTGCTCGCGCCGGTGGAGTTCAACTCGGCTGCACCGTCGTGTGATTGTGTCGCTCACCGGTTCGGAAACGCGGCCGATCACCCGGAACGTGTTCGGCGATATCCCTCGGACATGACGGACGCGGAGTGGGCCGTGGTCCGGCCGCTGCTGCCGGTGCCGGGCTGGATGCGCGGCCGGGGAGGGCAGCCGGAGGCGTACTGCCACCGGGCGATACTCGATGCGATCCGCTACCTCGTCGACAATGGCATCAAGTGGCGGGCTATGCCGGTGGACTTCCCGCCATGGGACCGGGTCTACGCGTTTTTCCGCCGCTGGCGCGATCACGCCCTGGTCAGGGAGTTCCACGACCGGCTCCGGTCGAAAGTCCGCGAGAAGCTGGGCCGCGACGCGGAGCCGAGTGCGGGTGTGATCGACTCGCAGTCGGTCAAGGCGGACGCCGTCGTCGGTGCGGACAGCCGTGGCTTCGACGGCGGGAAGCTGGTCAATGGGCGCAAGCGGCATGTCGTGGTCGACACGCTCGGCCTGCTGCTGGGTGTGATGGTTACCGCCGCGGACACCGGTGATCGCGCCGCCGCGCAGGTCCTGCTGCGGCAAGTCGCCGATGCACACCACCAGTTGGAGCTGGTCTGGGCCGATGGCGGCTACACCGGCGGCCTCGTCGAGCGCTGCCTGGCCACGCTCGCGCTGGTCCTGGCGATCGTCAAGCGCAGCGACGACCAGAAGGGGTTCGTGGTGCTGCCCAAGCGGTGGATCGTCGAGCGGTTCTTCGCCCACCTGATGCGCACCCGCCGCCTGGCACGCGACTTCGAACGCCGCACCACCAGCGCCGAGGCGATGGTCTACTGGTCGATGACCCTGCTCATGACGCGCCGCCTTGCCCGGCCGGGCTTTGGGCCAGGGTGAACCGGCCCGGCTGCCGCTCGACCAGCCAGCCCCGCGCGACCAGACGTTTTGCCTTCGACCGCAGCGCCAGCACCTTCGCCGGCACCACGTCCATGCCGAACGTCGCGGCCATCTCCTGGCAGGTCAGCGGCCCTTGATGGAGCCGATGCCGGTCCGCGAGGGCCTGAAGGATGCGCTGATAGTCCACCGACAGCACCGACCAGGCCAGTCCCTCACGCCACACCGGCACCTGCGATTTCACCTTCGCCGCCTGGCCGGGCACCGAGCGCGCGTCCGCGTCCCGTGGGCCGGGTGCGGCCTCCTCGTCAGCAACGCTGCCGCCGTCCGGAGCCAGGACCGTGCCCACTCGCCTGCGGGCGATCACCCACTCCTGCCATTCCTGCTCGGCCGCGGCCAGTTCGGCCTGGATGCGATCGGCTTCCTCACGCAACCCGTCGACCCGACGGCGAGCGGCGAGCTCGTGCTGTTCCAGCAGTCCGACGACCGACGGCATCCATAACCTCCCGGGGAGCGACGACACAACACGCCACCACTCCCACCGAATCACCGGCCCTATGCCTGACCAGCGCAAACACCGACCTCAGATTCGGAACGACAACAGCCACTAACGGCGGACGACGGAGGACTGCGGCATTCGCACCTGAGTAACCGCTCGGTTCGGGCTAGTACCAGGGTGGCGGCTCATCGATGACTCCCAGCTCCATCCGCATGATCACTCTCGCGCGCGACAACATCGGGATGATCTCGTCCAGGAGTCTGATGACCTCTTCCAGGAGAGGCTCGCGAAGGCTGGCATCGGCCTCCTGCTGAACTCGCTTCAGGCGCCTATAGGCAACAGTGAGCTGCACGTTGACCTGGCCTTCGGCACCGATGACCTCCTCGCTGACGGTCATCTGTGCTTCTGCGCGGGCGTCACGCTGTGCCCGTCGAGCCGTAGCCACGTCTGTTGCCTCAGCCTCAGCGGGCGAACCCGTCTTAACCTCGCGCTTTCACGAGGTGGGGCGTCCGAGGCTTGATCAAATAAGCGGAGAGTACTCCTGACCTGCAACGATGGGACTTGTCGAGGGTCCTGTTGGTT
>NZ_JARGEF010000231.1:0-12950 GCF_033794725.1 Streptomyces sp. ID05-39B
ACGGGCGAGCCCTGTCGGCCCTGCGTTCCGTGTCCCTGACCGTTCCGCACGGTGCGGTCGTCGCACTGCTCGGCGCGAACGGCGCGGGCAAGACCACGCCGAAGTGCCGTGACCGGCCGGCACGGACCCGAGGAGCCGCGATGCCCGAAGCACCACCGCAGGATCCGCCCGCACTGCACGTCGAAGGGCTCGACGTCATGTACGGGCGAGCCCTGTCGGCCCTGCGTTCCGTGTCCCTGACCGTTCCGCACGGTGCGGTCGTCGCACTGCTCGGCGCGAACGGCGCGGGCAAGACCACGCTGCTGAGGGCCGTCTCGGGCACCCTGCGCCTGCACCGCGGCACCATCACCGCGGGCCGGGTCCGCTACGGCGACACGGCCCTCGACGGGCGCGACCCGGTCGCGGCCGTCCGTGCCGGCGTCGTCCAGGTACCCGAGGGCAGGCGGGTCTTCGCCGGTCTCACCGTCGAGGAGAACCTGCGCGCCGGCGGTCTCGGCCTCGGCCGGCGCGCCCCCGCGCTGGTGCGGGAGTCCCGCGACCGGGTGTACGGCCTGTTCCCGGTCCTCGCCGAACGCAGCGGACAGGCGGCCGGCCTGCTGTCCGGCGGCGAGCAGCAGATGCTCGCCATCGGCCGCGCCCTGATGGCCGCGCCCCGCCTGCTCCTGCTCGACGAACCGTCCCTCGGCCTCGCCCCGCGCATGGTGTTCCGCATCGCCGAGGTGATCCGGGAGATCAACGAGCAGGGCACCGCCGTCCTGCTCGTCGAGCAGAACGCCGGCATGGCCCTGTCCCTCGCCGACCAGGCCCACGTCCTCGAAGTGGGCGAGGTCCGGCTGTCCGGCCCCGCCGACGAACTCGCCCGCACCGACGCCGTACGCCGCCTGTACCTCGGCGAGAGCACCGACGAGCCCGTCACCGGTCAGGGGGCCGCGTGAACATCCGCACCACCGGCCGTACGGCCACCGGCCCCACCGCCGGTCCGCAGGCCGCACCCCCGGCGCTCCACGTCCGGGACGTCACCGTCCGCTTCGCCGGTCTCACGGCCCTCGACGCGGTGTCCTTCACCGTCACCCCTGGCTCCGTGCACGCCCTGATCGGGCCCAACGGCGCGGGCAAGTCCACCTGCTTCAACGTCCTGTCGGGCCTGTGCCGCCCGGCCGCCGGTCAGGTCCTGCTCGGCGACACCGACCTGACGGGACTCGCCCCGCACCGGATCGCCGCGCTGGGCGTTGCCCGCACCTTCCAGAACATCGTCACGACCGAGGGCACGGTCGCCGACAACCTCATGCTCGGCCGGCACGCCCTGTCCCGCGCGGGCTTCGCCGCCAGCGCCCTGCGCCTGCCGGGCGCCGTGCGCGAACAGCGCGCCCACCTGGACCGGGTCCGTGAGATCGCCGAACTCACCGGCCTCGGCGCCCACGTCGACACCCCGGTGGCCCTGCTGTCGTACGGCGACCGCAAACGCGTCGAACTCGCCCGCGCGCTCTGCCTGGAGCCGCGTGTGCTGCTGCTCGACGAGCCGGTGGCCGGCATGAACGGCGCCGAACGCGCCGCCACCGCCGACGTCGTCCGCACGGTCCGCGAGCAGCTGGGCCTGTCGGTCGTCCTCGTGGAACACGACATGGGCCTCGTGATGCGCCTCGCCGACGAGGTCACCGTCCTCGACTTCGGCCGTCGCCTCGCCCACGGCACCCCCGATGAGATCCGCCGCCACCCCGAGGTGCTGCGCGCCTACCTGGGCACCGGCGCGCCGGACGAGACGCCGGAGGTCCAAGAGGCCCTGGGGACCGCGGAGACCCCGGAGGCGCTGGGGACCCCGGAGAGCCCTGAGACGACGGAAACCACCCGGACGACCAAGACCACCACGCCCACCGAGCCCACCACGCCCACCGAGCCCACCGAGTCCACCGAGTCCACCGAGTCCACCGAAGAGACCGCAGTGACCGAACCCCCCGGGGAGAACGCTCCGTGACCACCCTCCTCGACACCCTCCTCAACGGCCTCGCCCTGGGCGCCGTGTACGCCCTCGTCGCCCTCGGCTTCGTCGTCATCTTCAAGGCTTCCGGCGTCCTCAACTTCGCCCACGGCTCGCTGCTCCTGCTCGGCGGCTACCTGGTCGCCGTCCTCCACGACGACCTCGGCTTCGCCGGCGCCCTCGCGGTGGCCGTCCTGACGACCGCGGCCGTCGCCGGCGCGCTGGACCGGCTGCTGCTGCAACGGGGCGACCCCGACCCCAAGGCCGCGCACGTGCAGACCATCGTCACCATCGGCGTGGACATCATCCTGGTGACCGACCTGTCCCGGCGCATCGGCGGCGACCTCCTCACCCTCGGCGACCCGTGGGGCGACGCCGTCACCGGCCTCGGCCCGGTGACCGTCGCCGACAGCCGGCTCGCCGCGATCGTCGTCTCCACCGTCGTCATCGCCGGGGTCTTCGCCCTCTTCCGGTTCACGCCCTGGGGCCTGTCCCTGCGCGCGGCGGCCGAGGACGTGGAGGCCGCCGCCCTGATGGGCGTACGGCTGAGCCGGGTGCGCATGCTCGCCTGGTGCCTGGCCGGTGCGCTCGCCGCGCTCGCCGCCGTGTTCCTCGCCGCGTTCCCGGCCCCAGGCCTGGAGCGCACCACCGGTCAGATCGCCCTGAAGGCATTCCCCGCCGCCATCCTCGGCGGCATGGCCTCGCCGCCCGGCGCCCTCGCGGGCAGCCTGCTGATCGGCCTGACCGAGGCCCTGGTGGCCGGCTACCAGTCCGAACTGCACGTCCTCGGCGAAGGGTTCGGCGATGTCGCGCCGTACGCCGTGATGGTGGTCGTCCTGCTGGTGCGGCCCACCGGTCTGTTCGGCGCGAAGGGAGCGGTCCGTGTCTGAACTCGTCCGGAAGTGGGGCAAGCTGCTGCTGCCCGCCCTTCTCCTGTGCGCCCTGCCCTTCTACCTCGACGCCTTCTGGCTGCGCATCGGTCTCTTCTCGATCGCCGCCGCCATCGGCGCCGTAGGTCTCGGCCTGCTCAGCGGCACCGCGGGACAGCTCTCCCTCGGCCACGCCTTCTTCCTCGCGGTGGGGGCCTACGGCTACACCTGGCTGGCCGGCGACCCGGGCCCGGCCCTGCCCCCGGCGCTCGCCGTCGTCCTGGCCGTCCTGCTGGCGGGCGCGGCGGGCGGCCTGTTCAGCCCCGTCGCCGGCCGCGTCCGCGGCATCTACCTGGGCATCGCCACCCTCGCGCTGGTCTTCCTCGGCCACCACCTGCTGCTGACCGCCGACTCGGTCACCGGCGGCTTCAACGGCCGCTCGGTACCGCCACTCACCCTGGGCGGGTTCGGGTTCACCGCCGACGATCCCGAACTCACCGTGCTGGGCGTGCCGTTCGGCGCCGAGGAACGCCTCTGGTACCTCGGTCTCGCCCTGTTCGCCCTCACCTGGTTCACCGCGCGCGGCCTGCTGCGCGGCCGCCCCGGCCGGGCCCTGTCGGCCGTCCGCGACAGCGAGACCGCGGCGGCCGTCATGGGCGTGAACGTCGCCCGCTACCGCTCGGCCGCCTTCGTCGTGTCGTCGATGTACGCCGGCCTGGCCGGGGTCCTGCTGGCCCTGTCCTTCCGCCGGGTCGTGCCCGACTACTTCGGCCTGGCCCTCTCCGTCGACTACCTCGCCATGATCGTCATCGGTGGCCTGGGCTCGGTCGCCGGAGCCACCGCGGGAGCCTTCTTCGTCACCGCGCTCCCCCTGCTGATGACCCGGTACGCCGACCAGCTCCCCCTGGTCGCCGCCCCGGGCACCGGAGGCGAGGGCGCCCTCGGCCCCACCGAGGCGGCCCGCTACCTCTACGGCGCGGTGATCGTCGTGATCCTCCTGTACGCCCCTGACGGACTGCACGGCCTGTCCCGCCGCGTCCGCGCCCGACTGCGGCCCGCCCGGTCACCCGGCCGGCCGCCGTCCGCACCCCCGCCACCCACCACCGAGACCTCACCCGCCACACCCGCACGAGCCAAGGAGCACACCCCGTGAATCCCAAGCACCGCACCCGCGGCACCGCCCTCACCGCGGCACTGGCTGCCCTGCTGATCGCGGCCACCGGCTGCAGCTCCAAAGCGGACGGCGACAGCACCTCCGACGGCGCCGACGGCGTCAAGTCCGGACCCGGAGTGACCGACAAGGCCATCAAACTGGGCGCCCTCACCGACCTGACCGGCCCCTACGCCACCCTCGGCAAGTCCATCGTGCAGGCCCAGCAGATGTGGGCCGACGACACCAACGCCAAGGGCGGCATATGCGGCCGCAAGGTCGAGATCGTCGTCAAGGACCACGGCTACGACGTCCAGAAGGCCGTCACCGCCTACGCCGACATCTCCCCGGACGTCGTCGCCCTGCCCCAGGTCATCGGTTCCCCGGTGGTCGCCGCCCTCCTCGACGACATCGAGCGCGACCACCTCCTCACCTACCCGCAGGCATGGGCCGCCTCCCTGCTCGGCAAGGACTCCGTCCAGGTCATGGCCACCACCTACGACCTCGACATGATCGCCGCCGTCGACTTCCTGACCCGCACCAAGGGCCTGGCAAAGGGGGACACCATCGGGCACGTCTACTTCGAGGGCGACTACGGCGCCAACGCCCTCCAGGGCTCCACCTGGGCGGCGGAGAAGGCCGGCCTGAAGGTCTCCGGGCAGAAGATCAAGGCGACGGACACCGACCTCTCCGCCCAGGTGACGGCATTGAAGAAGGACGGGGTGAAGGCCATCCTGATCAGCGCCGGGCCCGCCCAGACGGCGTCCCTGGTGGGCGTCGCCGCCTCCCGGGGTCTGCGCGTGCCCGTCGTCAGCAGCGCCCCGGGCTTCGCACCGCAGCTGATGAAGACGCCCGCCGCGCCGGCCCTGACGGCCATGCTGAACATCGTCAGTGGCGCCCCGGCCGTCAGCGCCGACATCCCCGGCGTCAAGGCCATGGTCGCCGCCTACACCAAGAAGTACCCGGCCTCCCCGGTCGACGCCGGCGCGCTGTCCGGCTACAGCGCCGTTCAGCTCCTGGGCGCCGACCTGAAGAAGGCCTGCGAGGCCGGCAGCCTCGCCCGCGAGGACGTGGTGAAGGCGCACCGCTCGCAGAAGAACGTCGACACCGGCCTCGGCAGCCCGCAGAACTTCTCCGACGTCGCCCGGCCCGCCGCGCTGTCGACGTACGTGCTGAAGCCGGACGCGAAGGCGGCCGGCGGTGTGGTGGGCGTCGAGGACGCGCACCAGGCGCCGGGCGTGGAGGAGTACCTGACGTCGAAGTCCTGATCCGGGCCCGCATTCAGCGGCCCCGCTGCTGAATGCGTTCGCTTTCTCGCATTGGACCTCGAAGGCCCGCCGGGGTCAGGCTGGGACACGTCCGGTGCACCGCGATCACCTTCCGGTGCACCGGACTTCGTCATGTCCCGACTTCGAAGAGAAGTCACGAGCCGGGAACCCCCGGGGAGGACCTCCGCCGATGGCGTCGTCGCTCGACAGACCCCTCGACCACCGCTACCGCGACGAGCACCCGATCCGCACCCTCGCCTACCTGTTCCGCGCCGACCGGCGCCGACTGGCCGGCGCGGTCGTCGTCTTCACCGTCAAGCACAGCCCCATCTGGCTGCTGCCGCTCATCACCGCGTCCATCATCGACACCGTCGTCGAGCACCGGCCCGTCTCCCGCCTGTGGACCTCCACCGGCGTCATCCTGTTCATCCTGATCGTCAACTACCCGCTCCACCTGCTGTACGTCCGCCTCCTGTACGGCAGCGTCCGGCGGATGGGCACCGGCCTGCGCTCCGCCCTGTGCACGCGCATGCAGCAACTGTCCATCGGCTACCACTCACGGGTCAGCGCCGGGGTGCTCCAGGCCAAGGTGGTCCGCGACGTCGAGGCCGTCGAGCAGATGGTGCAGCAGACCGCGGAGAACGGCCTCGGCGCGACCACGGTACTCATCGGCGGCCTCGTCATCATCGCCGTACGCACCCCCGAGTTCGTGCCCGTCTTCCTGGTCGTGGTGCCCGCCGCGGCGTTCGTCGTGGCCCGGCTGCGCTCGCGGCTGCGCGCCCACAACGAGCACTTCCGCCACGAGGTGGAGACCCTCTCCTCACGCGTCACGGAGATGACCCGGCTGATCCCGGTCACCCGCGCCCACGGCCTGGAGGGCAAGGCGCTCACCCGCATGGACGGCACCCTGCGCCGCCTGCTGACCTCCGGGATGCGCCTCGACCTGGTCAACGGCCGCTTCGGCTCCATCTCCTGGGTGGTGCTCAACGTGGTCGGCGTGCTGGTGCTGACGGGCGCCGCCCTCGTGTCCTACTACGAGGTCTGGGGCGTCACCGCCGGTGACGTCGTCATGCTCAGCGCCTTCCTCACCACCCTCACCAACTCCACGACCACCCTGACCGGCCTGGCACCGGTCATCACCAAGGGCCTGGAGTCGGTCCGCTCGGTCGGCGAGGTTCTCCAGGCGCCCGAACTGGAGGACAACGAGGGCAAGGCCGAACTCGCCTCGCTGGACGGCGCGGTGACCTTCGAGGGCGTCGGACACGCCTACGACGCCGACCGGCCCGCGGTGCGCGACTTCACCCTGTCCGTGACACCCGGCGAGACCGTCGCCCTGGTCGGCGCCTCCGGTGCGGGCAAGTCGACGGTGCTCAACCTCGTCATCGGCTTCATCCGGCCGACCTCGGGCCGCCTGCTGCTCGACGGCACCGACATGAACACCCTGGACCTGCGCACCTACCGGCGGTTCGTCTCGGTGGTCCCCCAGGAGTCGATCCTCTTCGACGGCACGATCCGCGAGAACGTCGCCTACGGCATGGAGGACGAGGCCGACGAGGAGGCGGTCCGCGCCGCCCTGCGCGACGCCAACGCCACCGAGTTCGTCGACCGGTTGCCGCAGGGACTCGACACCCTCGTCGGTGAGCGCGGGGCCCGGCTGTCGGGCGGGCAGAAGCAGCGGCTGGCGATCGCCCGCGCGCTGATCCGGGACCCCAAGGTGCTGATCCTGGACGAGGCGACGTCCGCGCTCGACACCCGCTCGGAGGCGTTGGTCCAGCAGGCCCTCGCCCGGCTGCTGCGCGGACGTACCACCTTCGTGGTGGCGCACCGGCTGTCCACGGTGCGCGGCGCCGACCGGATCGTGGTCATGGGGGAGGGGCGGATCCTGGAGACCGGCACGCACGAGGAACTCCTGCGCGGGGGCGGGGCGTACACGGCCCTGCACAGCGGGCAGGCGGCCTGACGCCGCGGCGGCAGTCGAGGTCGGCACCATCGACCGGGGGCAGGGCCAAGTGGCGAAAACCGTGCCCCCGGAGGGTGACATGCGCCCCACTCGTGCATGAACCGCCCACGTCCGGGCACACGCAGCGCACCACACCTGGAGAAAGGGGCGCTCGTGATCGTTCCGGACCCGAAGACCGTCAGGACGCTGCTCACCCGCTACGCGTCGCTGAGGATCGCTCAGGCCGAGCGGGAGACACCGAACACGGCCCGCGAGCTGGAGGACGTCGTCTACACGCTGTGCGTCCTCATGGCCACGTCCGACGTCCGTGCGGCGGTCGCCGCGGCGGACGCCCTGCTCGCCGCCGAGGTACGGCCGCCGGCGGCCCGGGTGCCGAAGCAGGACAAGGACGCGGCCAGGGAGGGCGAGCGCGACCCGGACCTGGACGGAGAGCTGGACGGGGAGCTGGACGGGGAGCTGGACGGGGAGCTGGACGGGGAGAGCGGACTGTCCCTGGCGGTCTGAGAAGCGCGGGATCCCGCCCCGGCCCGGCTCACGGCACCGCCGAACTGCAGCGGTCCGCGGGCCGGGCCTCCTGCCGCGCGGGAGACCCGGCCAGCCACTGCGCGATGGTGCGGGCGATCGGCTGGCCGGTGTCCACCTCGACGAAGCCGAACTGGCCCGACTGGTTGCACTCCAGGAACCACCACGTCCCGTCGGCATCCTCCGCGAAGTCGAAGGCGCCGTAGGCCAGTTCGGCATCGCGCAGATACGTGCGCACGGCCTCGGCCAGGCGTGGCGGGACGTTCACCGGGCACCAGGGCACGATGGACGGCGAGAAGCGCACGTCCACCACGTCCGGGTCGCCGTCCGCGCACGTCGCCTTGCGGGCGGCCAGCAGCCGGTCGCCCACCGCGGTCAGCCGGATGTCGGCCCGCTTGGCCACCCGCCGCTGCAGCAGCGTCGGGCCGTAGGCGACGGCGGCGAAGTCGGCGCCGGGCGGGACCCGGGTGGTGGGCACCGCCCGGGGCGGGTCCTGCGGATGTGCCCCGGACACCGGCTTGACCACGAGGTCGGGGAAGCGCTCGGCGAAGTCCCGCGCCGCCTGCGGGAACGTCGTGATGAGCGTGGCCGGCACCGGCAGCCCGATGCGCTGGGCCAGCCGCAGCTGCCAGGGCTTGTGCCGGGCCCGCCGGGAGGCGTCCGGATGGTTCATCCAGCGCGCCTGGCTGCCGCGGAGCATCCCGTACAGCGCCTGCGAGGCCTCCTCCGTGAGCCACGCGGACGGTTCGGGGGCGCGGGCAGCCGCCGCGCCGGGCCGGCGGACCCACACGGAGCGCAGCGAGTCCAGGCTCACCAGCCGCCCCGCGGACGACAGATGGCCCCGGAAGGCACCGTGCACGTACTCCCCGGAGAGCGCGACGGAACCGGTCAGATCGGCGGGGTCGAGGCGCACGACGGGAACGCCTGCGGCGTTCAGGTGCACGACCACCATGTCCGCCGTGACGTCCTCTTCACTGGTCAGAATGAGCACGGTCATCTCGGCCGCCCGCGCTCAGTCGTCGAAGTGCGTCTTGGAGCCCGCTGTGGAGGTCGTCGTCCCCAGCTCTCTCAGCAGGGCGTGGTCACGAGCGGCGATCCGGCCGTCGAGGAGCACGTTCAACTGCAGTCCTGGGTCATAGGCGTACGGAGTGGCGAACTCCAACTCCGCTGCCGGGCGTGCGTAGTTGAGCGCGAACGGTTTCATCGTCTCTCCCTCGTCGGTACTGCGTCGATCAAGCGGTGCCGCTGTGCGACGTCACTCGGGCCCGCTGCTGGTGCGAACTTCGGTGCGGTGGTGGGACCTTCAGTCACTTATACGAATCGAACGGGTGGTTGGTTTCCTTACTCTCCGTGATCATCGGCGGGTCGGGCCGGGCACAGAGAGCTGAGCAGGGGTGATGAGCCCTGCGGGGAGCGAAAGTCTTCCCGAGCGGTCAGTCCGCGATGCCCGCGCGGTCGGGGGCGCGGCGCAGGGAACGCAGGGCGAGCAGCAGGACACCGATGTCATCGAGGTAGACCGGGTCGGGCAGCAGGTCGGCCGGGAGGACGAAGTAGGCGACCGCGCCCCAGAACACCCAGCGGGGGCCGGTCGGCAGGCCCGCCCGCCGCAGCCCGCGCCGGGTCCGCACCAGCCGCACCATGACGGTGGCGGCCACGGCGAACACCGCCACCGCCACTACCGCGACGACGGTGACGAGCGTGGTGGTCGCATCCACGGGCCCTCCCTGTGCGCGGTCTGCCGGTGGTTTCCCCACTGTCGCATTCCCCGTTGTCGCTTGCCGAATGCCCCGTCAGGGCCGGGAGAATCGCGCCGACCGGGGGCGGACGACCGGTGCCGGACGCGGAACCCTACGGCCACCGGGGACCCCGGGGCCCGTGCGGTCCGTGCCGCCGCCGCCCACCGTCCCGTCGAGGAACTCGCCGAACTCGTCACCCGGCTCGGCCGGCACCGCGAGGAACGGGCGGCCCGGCAACGGCCGGCCACCGGTCCGGGCGGAGCCGGTCCCCGAGGATCTGCCGGCCGCGTTCGACGTCGCCGGCGGCCCACCGCCCAGGCCCGCCGAACCCTTCGTCCGCCGAACCCTTCGTCCGCCGGACGCCGGCCGGAGCCGCCGCACCCGCCCCCTCGCCGTGGGCGGCGTGGGCGGACCGGACGGACTGGGCGGCCGCCGTGACGCCGGCGCTCTGCGGAGTCGCCCACGTCCCCGTGGACCGGCAGGGCGTGCCCGTCGGCGCCCTCGCCACCGCGCCGGCCCTGCTCCGGGCTCTGCCTCCTGCTCGCCCCGGTGCTGGCGCGCCGGCCCGCCCTGCCGCTGCTGGTGACGGGCGTGCTGGTGCCGGCGGTGTTCGCGGGCGCCCAGGTGTCCGCGGGACGCGTCGACGTGGTGGGCCTGTTGCCGCTCACCGAGGCGACCCTCGCCCCGCCGTGGATCGCGGGCCCCCTCGCCACGGCAACCGCGGTGACGGTGACGGTGGCCCTCCTCGCCCACCTCCTGGCCGGCCGCCGCCCGGCCCGCGCCCCGGCGCCCGACCGGAAGACCGCGGCACTGCCCGCCCGGGACTGACCCCGCCCGGCCGCCGGCCCCACCACACGCACAGGTGGGCGGGGCGGACGCCGGTTCAGTGGCCGGCCTCCAGGAGGGCGGTGAGTACGCGGTCCGGGGTGAGCGGGAGTTCACGCAGACGCACACCGGTGGCGTGGTGTACGGCGTTGCCCAGCGCGGCGGCCGTGCCGACGATGCCGATCTCGCCGATGCCCTTGCTGCCCATGGGGTTGAGGTGCGGATCGTCCTCCTCGACCCAGTGCGCCTGAACGTCCGGCACTCGACACGTCGCGGGCGGGAGGAACCGGGCGGCGCGGGGTGCACCCGGTCACCTCCCGGCGGCCGTGTCCTCCTCGCCGCCCGCGGTCCGGGCGATCGCAGTGCTGGAGGTGTCGCGCTCCCGCAGGCCCTTCGCCGTCCCTCGCAGGCGCTCCAGGGTCCGGCCCAGCTGCTGGAACGGCGAACCGGCCGGCTTGGCGGGCGGCCGCGGAAGCCCACCCGACTCGGCGGCCGCCTCCCGGTAGGCGGCCAGCGCCTCGTGCGCCTGCTCGGCGGCCTCCCGGTACAGGTCCCGGGACTCCGTCATCGCCTCCAGAGCCTCCCGGTACATGGCCGCGAGGCGGCGCTCACGGGCCAGCTCCTCCTCCAGCGTCAACAGCCGCCACTCCTCCCGCAGCGCGGTCAGCGCGGCCTCGCCGCCGTCCGGCAACGGCCTGGGCAGGGCGGCGAACCGCGTCACCGCGTCCAGCAGCTCGGTGGGGTGCGTGCCGTCCAGGAACACACTGCGCACCGAGAAGCCGGCGGCCTCGTACCCGGCCGGGACGGGCGACCCCGGCAGCACCACCGCGCCGCCGCGGGGCAGCTCCACGCCGAACTCGCGCAGCGCCCAGTTCGCGGTGCGCAGCTGGTGCGGCGCCACCCGGTGCTCCACGACCCGGTGATGCAGTCCCGCGGGCAGCAGCGGGATCAGGGAACGGCGGCCCCGCTCGTCCGGCGTCATGGCCTCGTGCACCACCACGTCGACGGTCCAGGTGTCCCGCTGGGCGGCGCGCAGCACCCGCCGCAGTTCCTTGTCGTCCGCCGGGAGCGGACTGATGTCGAGGTAGCGTCCGCCGGCCACCGTCTCGTGGCCCCACAGGCCGTCCGTGTCCCAGGGCCAGAACACCGCCGCCGGCGAGGGCCAGCGCTGGTCCCAGGGCCGCTCCGACTCCGCGACCAGCGTCCACTCCTGACCGGGCCCGGACCACTCGCCGAGCGTCAGGCGGGCCCGCACGGTGACCTCCTCGGGCACCTGCCAGCGGGCTTCGAAGACCAGTTCCCCCTCGGTGGTCTCGGCGTCGGGGAGCTCCAGGAAATCGTGGAGCGTCCCCTTGTCCTTGAGCGACCGGAGGTTCTTGCGCAGGACGTCCGGCGCGGCGGGCCCGGTGTGGCGGCCGCGGGTCAGCCACACGGTGGAGGGCGTCGGGGCCGGGACGGTCGGGGAGGTGAGCATGAGTCCCTTCGTGAGGAGCGGGGCGACGGGGGGACTGTCAGTATCGCCGTCGCGGCGGGTGGGTGATCGGGCGGGGTCGGCGCATATCGGGTCGTGGTGCGCATTCCCACCCGCGGCGTGCGTCACGCGTAGGACGGGGCACCTGACCGGCCGCCTTCGCGCCGCACCTGCCCACGGGGCCGGCGAGGACGGACGGGAGAGCACCCCGGCCGACCGACCGTACGCAGGAGGACGAACCGATGGGACCGGATCTCACAGGACGGACGGCGCTGGTCACGGGCTCCTCCCAGGGCACCGGCGCGGCGACCGCCTCCGGCGTGGCCGCGCCGGAGGGACCGTGGGCGTCAACGGTGCCGCCGGGGGACGCCCAACCCGGTGCCCGCCGTGACCCGTGCGAGGGCCGCACACGGGGTGTGCGGTGTTCACCACCGGACGCGGGCGCGCACCCGTGGTCCCGGTCGCCGCGGGCCCCGACAATCGACCCCGGCGGACAGGGCTCGCCCACCATCCGCGTCGGGGCGGGCCCTGTCCCCGTGCCGGGAGCGCGCCGCCCTCGCCGCGCCGCTCCCCGGAGCCGCCGCGCACGTTCCAGAGGAAAATGCCAAAGCCGTCACCCGGGACCGCCACTTTCCGTAACCTCGGGGTCACGCTCTCGGTGCTGCCCCGCGACCAGGCCCCGCCGGACCGGTGTCCGCCGCGCCGTCGACACGCGCCGCAAGGCGAAAGGAGACTGGTCATGGCCGTCGAGGCCGAGGTCCTGAACGAACTGCACCGGCTGCGCACGCGCATGCCCCGGCTGACGGGGGCGCTGGCGGCCAGCGTCGACGGTTTCGTCCTCGCGCAGGACATGCCCGGCGTCCAGCCCGAGGGGCTCGCGGCCCTCACCGCGGCAGCCCTCGGCGTCGGCCACCGCATGGTGGACCTCACCGCGTCCGGCGAGTTCTGCGAACTCCTCGTGCGCGGGGCCGGGGGCTACGTCGCCACCTACGCGGCCGGCCCAGCCGCCATCCTCACCCTGCTCGCCGACGACCGCGCCAACGTCGGCCGCCTGCACCTCGAAGGCCGGCGATGTGGGCGCCGCTGCGCCGGCCTTCGAGGTACAGGCGGAGCAGACCTCGCTGAGCGTCCACACCTGGCCCACGGCGGGATCGTGCCGCAGCACCAGCAGGAC
>NZ_JARGEF010000232.1:0-12897 GCF_033794725.1 Streptomyces sp. ID05-39B
TCCCACAGCAGCTCCGGCCCCGCCCCCGACCAGCGCAGCCCCGCGCACTTCCATGCCTGTGCCATCGCCCACCACGGTAGGCGCCGCCACTGACAACGCCCTCTCGGCCACTCGTCCCCGCCCCGCGAGCCGGCACCCCACGCACGCCGGATGACCGGCACGAGCCTCCAGGTCCCGCACCCGCATGCCCCACTCGGCCCGTGGCCGCACGCCCGGCGGCTTGCCCCACCCGGACAGGTGCAGCGCCCACGTGACCAGCGCACTCAGCGCCACGACCACGAGTCCCGCCCCCACCAGCACCGCGGACACGGCGCACACGCCGGCCCCCGCCACCGAGGTGCCGAGGGTGGCGATCGCGACGCCGGTCCAGCCGGCGACCGTATGGCCTTCGTCGTACAGAGACATGGATACCTCACGATCTAAGAAGTTGTGATACTTAACTTCTTACAAGGTAAGAGAAACCGAAAGCGGATAACAAGGAGCCAGCAGAAACCGACCGCAGAGGGAGCACGTCCCGCGATGACCGCCCAGTCACCCCGTCCACCCGCCACCCCCGCGCAGGCACTGTCGGCGATGGACGACCTCATCGCGGCCAGCCTGGTCGGCCAGCAGGAGATGGCCCAGCGCCTGGGCCTGAACGTCACCGACCTGACCTGCTTCGGCTACGTCATCCAGGCCGGCGAGGACCTCCTCACCGCGGGCGACCTCGCGACCCGCGTGCACGTCACCACCGGCGCCGTGACCGGCATCCTCAACCGCCTGGAACGCGCGGGATACGTCACCCGCCGCCCCGACCCCCAGGACCGCCGCCGCGTCCGCGTGGCCGCCGAACCCACCGCCGTGGCCCGCGTGTACGCCCTGTACGAGCCCTACTACACCCGCCTCAACACCCTCTTCGCGGACTACTCCCCCCAGGAGATCGCCGTCCTCACCGACTGGTTCTCCCGCGCGACCACACTGGCGAACGCCTACCGGGAGGAACTGCGGGACAAGTGAGCCCTCCGCCGGCGAGACGTAGGTCACACCGCCCCGTGTCACACCGCGGCGGGCCGCTCCGTCAAAGACGTGTAACCCGCACCCACGGCAGAGGAGTCACCATGGAAGCCCGCCTGAACCTCTTCGGCAGTCCGCTCGCGGCCAAGCTCGTGAAGCACATCAACTCGGCCGGAAGGGAGATCGCGAACTCGACTCTGCCCGCGGCGACGCAGGAGCTGGTCAAGATCCGCGCCAGCCAGATCAACGGCTGCGGGTACTGCACCGACATGCACACCAAGGACGCCGCGCACGCCGGGGAGAGCGCGCAGCGCCTCCACCTGGTCGCGGCCTGGCGTGAGGCGACGGTCTTCACCGAGGCCGAGCGGGCCGCCCTGGAACTGACGGAACAGGGCACCCGTATCGCCGACGCGGCCGGCGGCGTCACCGACGAGGCCTGGGCGAACGCCGCCAAGCACTACGACGAGGAGCAGCTCGTCGCCCTCGCCGGGCTGATCGCCGTCATCAACACCTACAACCGGCTGAACGTCATCGTCCGGCAGCCCGCCGGCGACTACCAGCCGGGACAGTTCGGCTGATCCCGCCCCGCGGGCCCGCGGAAGGCCGCCCCGCGGGCCCGCGGAAGGCCGCCCCGCGGGCCCGCGGAAGGCCGGTGTCAGGTCCGCCGGCCCCCGAACTCCCACTCGTGGACCTCGATCCCGGCGTACCGGTCCTGGGTCAGGACGGCGCGTGCCGCCTCCGGGTCCGGCGCCCGGACCAGTACCGCCGTCCCGAGCCAGGCACCGCCGTCGTCGGACAGCAGCGGCCCGTACGCGATCAGCTCGCCGCGGTCGTCCGGTACGTCGAGATCGACGGCCTCTCCCGCACCGAGCCCGAGGACCAGGTACCGGTCGCTCCCGTCCCGGCCGCCGGGGAAGTCCCACATCGTGCGCCCCAGCAGGTTCCGCCATCGCCGCAGCATCACGTCCCGGTAGGCACCGGCCTGGTAGTTGGGCTCGTCGAAGGCGAACGCCCGCGCGGCGGCCGGGCCGGGAAGGTCGACGATGTGGACACTGCCGGTGAGCACGCCCTCGTCGAAGGTCGGCCCCCGGGCGATCAACTCGGCCTCGTACTGATCCATGTAGGCCCAGTGCGCCTCCACCAGCTCGGTACGCAGGGCGAGAGAACCGGGCCGGTCACGGTGATGACAGAAGAACTCCATGCGCCCAGTCTCGGCGAACGCCCCGGAGCGCGCGGCCGATCCGACGGATCACGCCGGGCACAGGACGGGAGCGCCGGGGCAGCCGTAGCCCGGCCGATGAGGCAGGATCGGAGGGAGGCAAGGTGACGGTTCCCACCGGGAGGTGATGATCGTGGGCGGCGACGCGGGTTTCGGCGGCGGTGACGCCGAGGAGGAGACAGATCTCCAGCGGGCCCGGATCGCCCGCGAACTGATCACCGCCGTGCGCGGGCTGCCTCCCGAGGAGGTCCCCGAAGCCCTGTGCCGCAGCTGTGCCGCTCTGCTGCCCGGCGTCGCCGGACTGTCCGTGTCCGTGCTCGGGGACGGCCCTGACTCGGCGGTGGTGCTGTTCGCGAGCGACGAGACCGCCACCCGGCTCGCGGAGATCCAGTACACCCTCGGCGAGGGCCCCAGTCCGGAGGCCGTCCGGCTACGGGCCCCGGTGTTCGCCCCGGACCTCAGAGACGGCCCCGACGTACGGCGGTGGCCACTGTTCTGCGATCAGGCCGCCCGAGCGGGCGTGGAGGCCGCCTTCTCCGTGCCGCTGGCGGGCGCCGGCGGCGCCTTGGGCACGCTCGACCTGTACCGGGAGACCGCGGGCGGCCTGGACGGCGACGACGTACGGACGGCTCTGCTGGTCGCCGACGCGGTGGTCCTGGCCGTCACGGCGCTGGATCGCGCTTCTTCGGACACCGATGGCGTCGTAACGTGGCTGGCAGGAGCAGAGTCGGATCGGGAGGAGATCCACCAGGCCACCGGAATGATCATGGCGCAGCTGGGAGTCGGCGCGGAGGAGGCACTCCTGATACTGCGTGCCAGGGCTTTCGCGCAGGGCCGCACCTCGAGCGAGGTGGCGCGGGCCGTCATCGACCGAACCATGGACATGCGTCATGACTGAGCGACCACGACATGTGACGAATCCGCCGGGGAGGCGAGCATGAACCGCGAGCGTGAGCTGGCGCAGGCGTTCGTCGACCTGGCCGACACCTATGCCTCCGACTTCGACCCACTGATTCTCTTCAACCGTCTGGTGCACACCTGCCGGGGGCTGCTGGAGGTGGACGCGGCGGCGGTGATGATCGCCGACGGCCGGGGCACCCTGAAGACGATGGCGGCCACGGAGGACGGCGCCGCGTTCGTCGAGCTGCTCCAGATGCAGACGGGCCGCGGCCCCTGCATGGACTGCTTCCGCACCGGGCAGGCCCGTGGCATCCCGGACATCACCGCAGAACGGGACCGCTGGCCGAAGCTGGTCCCCGCCATGCTCGACAACGGGTACCGGACCTTGCACACCGTCCCGCTGCGTCTGCACGACCGGCCCCTGGGAGCCGTGACCCTGCTCAACGCGCGGGTCGGGAACCTGTCCGAGGGCGACGCCCACCTGGCGCAGGCGCTGGCGGACTCAGCCGCTCTGTCGCTGATGCACTGGTCCACGGAACCGGCGCGTGTCGACGACGTCATCACCCGCGTGCAGAGCGCCATCGCGGCCAAGACCGCCCTGGAGATCGCCAAGGGGATGATCGCCGTGTACGGGGACATCGAGGTGGGTGAGGCAGGGCGCCGCCTGACCGACTACGCCCGCCATCACCGGGTGAGTCTCGCCGACAGGCTCACGCCCTGGTGAGCCGCACCATGGACCCGACCGTCGTCGTGGGTGACCCACAGGGGTCGTGAGGCCGGGAAGCTCCCGGTGGGAGCTAGCCGGCCCTGCGACGCCGCACGGCGGCCGGCGCGGGGATGAACTCCGGCCCGTCCTCGGGCGGGAAGTCCTCGGTCTCCGCGAACTCCACGAACTCTCCGAAGTCCGGTGCCTGGAAGGGGTTCGCCGTCGGAGGCGGCGACGTCGCGGTGGCACTGCGCGGCGCCCCTTCCGGAGCGGAGAACAGCGAGGTCGAGTCGATGAGAGGACTCCCATTCGTTACAGGTCCGTGAGGAAGCTGGTGTGCCGTGACCGGGCACAGCGGTTTCTACAGCTTGGTCAGCTTGGGGTACGGGCTCAGGATCCGCTGTTGCGCCGAGCCGAAATCCACGAGGACCGCGATTCCCTCCTCGATGCCGATGACCCGGCCGAGGCCGTACATGTCGTGCGTGACCTGGTCACCCACGGCGAACTGCTTGGGCGGCGGCGCGACCGGGGCCTTGAAGGGGCTGGTGGGCAAATAGCGCTTCGATGCAGCAGGCTTTGTCATTGCTTCCAGTATGCGCCTGCCCGCAACCCCCTGGCAGCGCCCGAACGCACCTACTACCGCGAAAGCCGGGCTTCCCGTCCCCCGGGGCCAGGCGCGGACCGGTCCGGTGGACGGGCGAGGACCGGCCCGGACCAACGCAAGAGGCCCCGGATCGCTCCGGGGCCTCTTGCCTGTGTGCACTCGGCAGGATTCGAACCTGCAACCTTCTGATCCGTAGTCAGATGCTCTATCCGTTAAGCTACGAGTGCTTGTCTTTCTTCTGTTTTCTGTCTTGGCTCCCGGCCCTTCCGGCCCGCTCGCGGCGACAGGAAGAACATTACATGACAGCCGCCGCCATGTGAAATCCGATTCCGATACCCCTTGTGACCTGCGAGAAGGCCCGATCTGGGGGGCAACTGGAAGGCGTACCTGGAACGACGAAACCCCGGTCGCGAAGGACCGGGGTTCGACGTGAGCGGAGGCGGAGGGATTTGAACCCTCGATGGGATTGAAGTCCCAAACCGCATTAGCAGTGCGGCGCCATAGACCGGACTAGGCGACGCCTCCACACAGCCGCTCGCGTGTGGGCGAGTGGCGCGTGCAGATGATGACACAGTCGAGCGTCGTGTCACCAATCGGCGTCCACGGTACTAGGCGAGCGGCCCCCGGGGCAAAGGCATTCGCCGGGCGGAACGTACCCGGCGGCGGGGCGTTAGGCAGGCCATGGTCCAGGTCACACCGCTCCGGCGGCTCCTTCTCACCCTGTCCGCCGCCTCCGCGGTGGCCGCCACCGGCTCCCTCGGCGCGGGTTCCGTCACCGCCCACGCGGGCTCCGGCCCGGCCCGGCCGCCCCTCGCGCCGCCGCCCGTCCGTGACGAGGACCGGCCGGCCGCCGGTGATCACCTCACGGTGACCGTCCGGGGCGCGGGCGGGAGCGCCGACGGGACGTTCCGGGTGCGCTGCCAGCCGGACCGCGGGGATCACCCGGACGAGTCGGGGGCCTGCGCCGCCGTGGACCGCAACACCCGCTGGGGCAAGGACACCTTCGCGCCCGTCCCGCAGGGCAGCGTGTGCACCATGCGGTACGGCGGTCCGGCCACCGCGCATGTCACCGGCCGGTGGGCCGGCCGACCCGTCGACACGACGTTCGAGCGCGGCAACGGCTGTCATATCGAGCGCTGGGACCGGTTCGTGCCGTTGCTGCCCGAGATGGGGCGGGCTCCGACCCGGCCCTGACCCGGCCCGACCCCGGAGAAGGGGGGCCTGGGGCGGTCGCCCCGGTTCCGTTCCGGCCCTGTCCGCAGGGGTCCGAGGGGACGATGGGACGACACCCCGCCACCCCACGGATTTCGCACAGGTTTGCCATGGCAGAAGCACCCGTCGCGTAAACGTCACGCGAAGGTCCCGCGAAACCGGGGAGGGCGGTCATACGTTCTGTGTCACTTCGTCGTGCGAGCTGCCTCTCATCCGGCGTCGCGAGCACGACCCCAGCCCTTAGACTCCCTCGCGTGACACGCTGCGGGACGGTTGGCAATATGGCCCGAGCGGTCGGCAAAGTGCGGTAACAGGGAGGAAGCGACTCGTGAGCAGCAGGCCATCCCGAGGCGCTGCTCGCCTCGCAGCCATACTCGACGCCCTTCCCGACGCGTTGGTCCTGGTCAACGCCAACGGAACCGTCGTCAACGCGAACACCATCGCGCTGGAGGCATTCGAGACGCCGGGCACCGCCCTCGTAGGGCGCGGACTGCTCGATCTCCTTCCGGAGTTCGACTCCAAGCTCATCCCCGGCTCGATGCGGCGCCCGGACCACATGGACCCGCGCGGCCGGACCAAGCCCACCCGGATGGTCGCCCGGCGCACCGACGGCACCGAGTTCCCCGTCGAGGTCACCAGCGCCAACCTGGAGAACGGCCAGCAGGCCTACGACAGCTACGGCTACGCCAGCGACGAGCTGCTGATGCTCGTCGTACGCGACCTGTCGGGCACCGTCGACACCGAGGCCGAGCTGGCCCGGTCGCAGCGGCAGACCGAGATGATCCTGCGGGCCGCGTCCGAGGGCGTCGTCGGCACCGACACCGACGGGCGGATCGTGCTGGTCAACCCGGCCGCCGCCCAGACCCTCGGCTACCGGGCGAGCGACCTCGGCGGCAAGGAGCTGCACACGCTGGTGCTGCACTCCCGCGCCGACGGCTCCCCCTTCCCGTACGAGGAGTCGCCGCTCGCCGACACCCTGCGGTCCGGGCGCAAGCACCGGGTGCGCGGGCAGGTGCTGTGGTCCAAGGGCGGGGACAAGGTGTCGGTCGATCTGACGACCGCGCCCGTCCGGGACGGCGACCAGCTCGTCGGCGCCGTGATGACCTTCACCGACCGGCGGCCCTACGACTCCCTCGCCGAGGAGAAGGACGCCGTCGAGAAGCGGCACCGGGACGAGCTGGAGCGGCTCTCCGACGAGCACTCCTCCGACCTCACCGCTCTGCGCCAGCAGCATGTCGCCGAGCTGGAGGAGCTCCGCGAGCGGCACGAGGAGGAGCTGGCGGCCGGCGAGGAGCGCTATGCCTCGCTGGGCGAGCGGGAGAGGGACCGTTACGAGGCCCTCGCCGCCCGGTACGACCAGTTGCTGACCCTCCTCGGAGGGTCGCTGCGCGGCCCCCTGGACGAACTGCGCCGCGAACTGTCCGCGCTCGCCGCCGACGACGCCGGACAGCTGTGGCCGGAGGCCAACCAGGTCCTGCACCACCTGTCGGCCGGGTACGCGCGCATCACCACCCTCATCGACAACGTCCTCGACTACCAGCGCCTGGACACCGGCGGCGAGGCCATCACCCGCACGAAGGTGATGCTCGACGCCATCGTCGCCGCCGGTGTCGACGGGGCCGTCGAGCTGGTCGGGCCCGGCCGGGTCCAGTTCGCCGTACACGCACCGCCCATCGAGGCCGAGGTCGACGCGCGGCTCCTCGCGACCGCGCTCGCCCACCTCGTCGCCGACGTCGCGGGCGTCGACGCCACCGGCAACGCGCCCGTCTCCACGGGCGGCTACATGGACAACACGGTCGTCGTGGCCGCCGCCCAGCGCGGCGAGGTCGTCCGCATCGAGGTGCGCGGCCCGTACGCCGGCGGCGACCCCGTGCACGAGCCGATCGTGCGCGGAATCGTGCGCGCTCACGGCGGCGTGCTGCAGACGCACGAGGTGCCGGGCATGAGCGGCAGCGCGTACGTCCTGGAGGTGCCGTTGGGCGGAGGCGCGGGCGCCGTCGCCGCCCCCGTCGGGTCCGCCCTCGCCCTGGCCGGTCCGCCGGACGCGGCCCCCGAGGCGGCCGACGCCGAAGGTGAGCAGCACTCCGTCGCCGGGCGGCGGCGGGCGCGACGGTCCTCCGTGGACGCCTTCCTGGAGAGCGAGGTTCCGGGCGGGGCGGGCGCCGGTGCCGAGGGTGAGCCCGCGGTGCCGACCGGCCGGCGCCGCCGGCGTGGCCCGGCCGCCGAGGAGCCGCCTGCCCTGGCCCCCGCCGAGGAGCCGGAGGGCTCCGGCGGGACCGGCCGGCGACGCGCACGGTCCGCCGAGCCCGGCGAGGACGCCGGTGTGAGCGAGGGCGCCGTACTCACGGCCGCCGAGCACGCGGCCGGAACCGCCGCCTCGGGCAACGGACTCGGCGGCACCGTTCCGCCCCAGGGCGTACCGGCGCCGAGCGGACGGCGGGCCCGGCGCGACGACGAACCGCAGGCGGCCCTGCCGCCCGCCCTCCCCGCGGTCGCCGGCACTCCCGTGCCCGCGGAGGATCCCGACCAGCCGACCGGACGCCGCCGCCGCGCCCTGGCCGCCGCCAACGAGCGCGCCGCCGCGCAGGAGGCCGGGCCCCGTACGGTGTTCGCCCTGCCGCCCGCGGAGGCGGACCGGTCGACGGACCCGGCGACCGGGGCAAAGGAGAGCGCCGGGTCGCGTGAGGCGGGGCAGCAGGCGCCGATGCCGGTCGCTCCGGGGCCCCTGCCCGCTGCCGGGCCCCTTCCCGTTGCCGGGCCCCTTCCGGTTGCCGGGCCCCTTCCCGGTCCTGGTCCTGTTCCTGTTCCCGGTCCTGTTCCCGGGCAGGTTCAGGTGCCGGCTCAGGCCGTGTCCGACGACTCGCCGATCGACCACGGCCGGCACGACGCCGTCGCGCACGGCCAGGGCGACGACCACACCCCGCCGCAGCCGCACCCCACCACCGCTCCCACGGGCCGTCGGCGGCGGGCCGCCGGTCAGCCCGAGACCGAGGCGTTGGCCGAGGCTCAGCCTCAGCTCGGGACGGAGACTGCTTCGGCTGCCGCCGTTCCGGCGCAGGCTCAGGCTCCGCAGGCTCAGGCTCCGCAGGCACCCGCGCCCGTCCAGTCCGCCCAGGAACTGCCGCCTCCGGCTCAGCCGCTCCCCGGTCAGCCACATCCGGCCACCTCGAACGTGCCTGGTCAGGCGGGCGCCCCCGGGCCTGCCGCGCCGGTCGGGCCGCTCCCCGCCGCAACGGCCGTCCCGGCGACGCCGACCCCCGGTGCGGGCACCCCGTTGCCGCCCGAGGCGGCCACCGCGCAGCCGCGGGCGGCTCAGCCTCTGCCCGCCGAGGCGACGGCGCCGAACCCGCCCTTCGACCCCAACTCCACCCAGGGCCGCGCGATCAGCGTGCGGACGCTGGGCCAGGGCGTGCCCTTCACGCGGCAGGCCGCACAGGTGCAGCAGACCCCGAAGGCTCCTCAGCCCGCGACCACCACCCACTCCACCTCCGCCACTCCCGCCCCGCACAACCCGAACGGTTCCGGGCGCCGCCGCAAGCTGGGCACGCGGCCCGACCCGACGGCGGGACAGGAGCAGGCGGCCCGTCCGCATCCGACGGCCGAGCAGGCCGCCGTACCTCCGGGGCAGCCGCTTCCCGGACAGTCCCTGGCGGGACAGTCCATGGCCGGGCAGTCGCGGCTCGCGCCGGGGACCGAGGGGGCCGGGCGGTCGTACGCCATAGGGGCACCGGACAAGAACGCCGCCGAGGGGCCCGAGCCGCTGGACGGGCCGGGCGGGGCCGTCGAGGTGGCCGACCCGCCTCGGCCGCAGCCGATGGACGACGAGCTGCCGCCGGAGCCGCTGGACAACCCGCGCCGGCTGCTGGTGTGGCCGGCTCCGGACGTCAGTACGCAGCAGGCGCTCAGCGACCGCGGCTACCGGCCGGTGATCGTGCACTCGCGCGAGGAGGTCGACGCGCAGATCGCCGCCTTCCCGGCCGCGCTGTTCGTCGACCCGCTGACCGGGCCGATCACCCGGACCGCGTTGCAGTCGCTGCGCCAGGCGGCGGTGGCCGCGGAGGTGCCGGTGCTGGTGACGGCCGGGCTCGGCCAGGCGACGCGCGAGGCGGCCTACGGCGCCGATCCCGCCGTACTGCTGAAGGCGCTCGCGCCTCGGGACAGTGAGCAGCATCCGCCGCGGGTGCTGCTGATCGAGGAGCACGCGGAGATCGCGCTGGCGCTGACCGCGACGCTGGAGCGGCGGGGGATGCAGGTCGCGCGGGCGGCGAGCGACGCGGACGCGGTCACGCTGGCGGGGCAGCTGCGGCCCAACCTGGTGGTGATGGACCTGATGCAGGTGCACCGGGGCCAGGCCGGGATCGTCGACTGGCTGCGGGCGAACCAGCAGCTCAACCGCACGCCGCTGGTCGTCTACACGGCCGCCGTCGACCAGGCCGATCTGCCGCGGCTGGCCTCGGGTGAGACGGTCCTGTTCCTCGCGGAGCGCTCCACCAGCGAGGAGGTCCAGGTGCGGATCGTCGACCTGCTGGCGCGCATCGGCACCAACTGAGGGACGCGGTTGGGGGGCGGGCGACCAGCCTGCGGGCCGCTTCCTCCGCAACGGCGCGTACGGGGGCCGGGCGGGGCAGGTGAGCGGGCCGCGGTGTCGAGCGGCGGGCGTGGGCCGATCTCCTCGGCCGCTGCCGGACAGCCGTCCGCCCGGCAGAGGCCGCGAGGTGCTCTGCCGGGCGGGCGGGGTGTGTCAGAGCTGGGTGACGTCCAGGTCACCCGCCGCGTACTGCTTGCGCAGCACCTTCTTGTCGAACTTGCCCACGCTGGTCTTCGGGACGGCCTCGATGATCGTCCAGCGCTCCGGGAGCTGCCACTTGGCGACGCCGCCCTCGTCGGCGAGGAAGGCGCGCAGGGACTCGAAGTCGGCGGTGGCGCCCTCCTTGAGGACGACCGTGGCCAGCGGGCGCTCGCCCCACTTGTCGTCGGGGACGGCGACGACGGCGGCCTCGGCGACGGCCGGGTGGGCCATCAGCGCGTTCTCCAGGTCCACCGACGAGATCCACTCGCCACCGGACTTGATGACGTCCTTGGCCCGGTCGGTGAGGGTGAGGAAGCCGTCGGCGGAGATGGTGCCGACGTCGCCCGTCTTCAGCCAGCCGTCCTCGCTGAACTTGTCGGCGGGGCGCAGGGGTTCGGCACCGTGCCCGTTGTAGTAGGCGCCGGCGATCCAGGGACCGCGGACCTCCAGTTCGCCCGCGGACTCCCCGTCCCAGGGGAGACGCTCGCCGCCGGGTCCGGTGAGCCGGGCCTCGACGCTTGCCGGGAAGCGGCCCTGGGTCAGGCGGTATCCCCACTCCGCGTCCGTGCCGACGGCGGAGGCCGGCGGGCGGGCGATGGTGCCCAGCGGGGAGGTCTCCGTCATGCCCCAGGCGTGGCAGACCCGCATGCCCAGCTTGTCGAAGGCCTCCATGAGGGAGGGCGGGCAGGCCGCGCCGCCGATGGTGACCTGGGTGAGGGCGGAGACGTCCCGCGGCTTGGCGGTCAGCTCGGCCAGCAGGCCCTGCCAGATGGTGGGCACCGCGGCGGCGTGCGTCGGCTTCTCGCTCTCGATCATCTCGGCGAGGGGCGCGGGCTGGAGGAAGCGGTCCGGCATCAGCATGTTGACGCCGGTCATGAAGGTGGCGTGCGGCAGGCCCCAGGCGTTGACGTGGAACTGGGGCACGACGACCAGGGTCGTGTCGTGGTCGGTGAGACCCATCGACTGGGCCATGTTGACCTGCATGGAGTGCAGGTAGATCGAGCGGTGGCTGTAGACCACGCCCTTGGGGTCGCCGGTCGTGCCGGAGGTGTAACACATGGCGGCGGCCTGGCGTTCGTCCAGCTCGGGCCAGTCGTAGGTGGTCGGCTTGCCGGCGAGCAGGTCCTCGTACTCGTGGACCCGGGCGCTCACCCCCGCGAGCAGCGAGCGGTCGCCGGGGCCGGTCACGACCACGTGCTCGACCGTCTTGAGGTGCGGGAGCAGCGGGGCCAGCAGCGGCAGCAGCGAGCCGTTGGCGATGACGACCCGGTCGGCGGCGTGGTTCACGATCCACGCGAGCTGTTCGGCGGGCAGCCGCAGGTTGAGGGTGTGCAGCACCGCCCCCATGGAGGGGATGGCGAAGTAGGCCTCGACATGCTCGGCGTTGTTCCAGGCCAGAGTCGCCACTCTCTCGTCGTCGGTGACTCCGAGGTCCTCGCGCAGTGCGTGCGCCAGCTGGGCCGCTCGGGCGCCGATCTCGGCGTAGGTGCGGCGCTGCGGCTCCCCCTCGCCGGTCCATGTGGTCACCTGTGACGAGCCGTGGATGGTCGATCCGTGCGTCAGGATCCTCGAGATCAGCAGCGGTACGTCCTGCATGGTGCTCAGCACGGCGTCCTCCCAGGTGCGGCGTCATTGCCTACGCGGTGGTAACAGTTGCGCTGATTCTGCGCACATACCACGCGGTATGTCACTAGGGAGCGATGATCGATCAGGTCACGTTAAAGCGCACGCCGAACCGCCACTTCAGCGCGTTATCGAACAACGCCCAGCTCAGGGTCGTCCCGGAGCTTGCCGAGCGCCCTCGACACCGCCGACTTCACCGTGCCCACCGAAACGCCGAGCACCTCCGCAGTCTGCGCCTCACTGAGATCCTCGTAGTACCTGAGGACTACCATCGCCCGCTGCCGGGCGGGCAGCTTCATGATCGCCCGCCACATCGCGTCGCGCAGCGCCTGCCTCTCGGCCGGGTCGTCGTGGCCGGGCTGCGGTTCCGGCTCCGGCAGCTCCTCGCAGGCGAACTCGTCGACCCTGCGCTTGCGCCACTGCGAGGTGCGCGTGTTCAGCAGGGCCCGGCGGACATAGCCGTCGAGCGCCCGGTGGTCCTCGATCCGCTCCCACGCGACGTACGTCTTGGCGAGCGCGGTCTGCAACAGGTCCTCGGCGTCGCTCGGGTTGGCGGTCAGCGACCGTGCCGTCCGCAGCAGCACCGGCTGGCGGGCGCTGACGTACGACGCGAAGGACGGATACGAAGAGGGCCGCGTCTTGCCGTTCGCAGCGCGGGTGCAGACGGGTGTGGTCATGGCTCCACGCTAGGTTCGGACCCACCTGCGGCGGATCGGCCGCAGGTGCCGAAGCCGAGTCCGCCTCAGGTTGTAGGGGTGGTGCTGCCTCCACCTCCTGAAGGTGGACGAGACCACCCCGACTACTGCGGGATGACCCCTGGGGGTCGGACGCCGGGGGGACGGGTATCCCGG
>NZ_JARGEF010000233.1:0-12818 GCF_033794725.1 Streptomyces sp. ID05-39B
CGCCCCCAACCCCCCCCTCCGCCCCCGCCCAGCCCCCATACCAGCCGCCCCCGACGAACTCCCCGGCCAGGAAGCGCTCCAGCTTTTCTTCTATCAGCCCTCACTCGAAAGCCTCTGACCGATGATCCGAGACAACCGATTCGTCATCAGCCGCAAGCCCTACGCCATCGACCTGTCCACCGTCACCGGCAGCCAACAGCCCCGCGGCGACCTCCACGCCTTCAGCGGATCCGCCAACGCCGTCTGGTACCGGCGCAAGGACGGCGTCACACGGGCCTGCATCGGCACCCTCATGCTGTTCAGCCACTACCTGCCCGAGCCGCTGGACCTCGAGGACCCGCAGGCCATCCTCTCCGCCAAGCTGGACGGACGGTACGGCGGAGACTGCCACGGGCGCTGGGACGGCACCGGCTACTGGGGAGCGGAACGCCCCGAAGTGCAGGAGCAGCACCTGGCCATCCTCCGCCCGATGCTCACCGCCTGTCCGACCACCCCGGCCGGATACGACGGATGGTGGACGTTCTCATGACCGGCCCGGACGACCCGAACTGGCGGTGGGAGTTCCGGTGCGAGGACTTCGTCTACGCCCGCCTCGCCGAAGCCCAGACCGCCACCGAGCAGATGGAGCCCGGCCAGGCCCGGGACGCCGAACTGAACCGCATCGACTCCCTCTACTACATCGCCGACGACCACAACATCTGGGTCGACGCCCGCGGCCAATCCGCCGCCCGCTGCATCACCTGCACACCCGCCGGCTCCGGCGTCCCCTGCCAAACCATCCGCGGCCTCGCCCGCCTCTGGCCCGCCCACCCCGACTACCTGCGGGACTGGAACACCCACATCGACAACCCCCGCTACCGCGGCGTCACCTACGAGCAGTACAAGAAGCGCACCACCATCCACCAGGAACGCGCAGCCGAACTGCTCCCGTTCTACGGAAAGTTCGACCTGCTTCGGGATCGGGACGGCGAGTACTGGCAGTGCCGGACCTGCCCCGCCCGCGGCGACAGCTACCGCCCGCTGATCAGCTCCTACGACTACCCCTACGGAATCGGCGACGGCCCGAAGCAGCACCCCACCTGCCCCGCCCTCGAGACCAAGGAGCCCACCTGATGCGCGCCCTCACCGTCCGCTTCCCCTGGAGCGCCGCCATCGCCCACGGGACGAAGCGCACCGAGAACCGGCCCAAGCCGATTCCGCCCGCCCACCTCGGCACCACCATCCTCATCCACGCCGGCCTCGCCGAGGACGACAACGCTCTCCCCGCCGAAACGGTCCGCGCATGGCCCCGCCACTATGGCGCCATCATCGCCGTCGCCGACCTCGCCTCCTGCCACCAGGCCGCACGCCCCCGCTGCTGCGCACCGTGGGGATTCCCCCAGACCGATGCCGGGACCCTGTGGCACTGGCAGCTCGACAACGTCCGCACCCTCCCCCACCCTCCACGCCCCGTCCGCGGCCAGCTCGGACTGTGGACCGTCGACGACGACGTCCTGGCCGCCGTCCGCCGGCAGGTGGAAATCCCGCAGGACGTAACCGCATGACCAGACGCCCGCCGCTGATCACCGATCACTGGTTTTGTGAAGGGCCCGTCCAGCCCGACGGATCGGACGGCTATTGGATCTGCGGTCGCTGCGGCCAGCACCGAGGCGACCACCTCCAGGCCGAAGGAGACTGGCTTAAGCCGCTGCACGCGGTCGTCCCGATGAGGGTCCGGCCGAAACACTGCAAGGCCTGCGGCCGCCACCATCGCCACACCACGCACACCCCGTGGACGTGGGAACAACTCAACCCGATCACCGACCCCCAGTCGACGGAGGACTGACGTGCTGCGATCCGTACCCGCCCCCGCGCAAGAGCAGCGGCCGAAGAAGACGTTCCCCGAGTTCGTGGCCGCGGTCTACGAGGACCCACGCGTCGGGCATGAGGCGCGCGAACTCCTCCTGGCCATCGGGTACGCCGTGGACCTGGCGAAGCGTGAGGACGGTGTTAGCCCACTGAAGGTGGCGCGGCGGAAGCTGGGTGTGGAGCACGGTCGGATGGCTCGCTACGACCGTCTGGTGGCCTCCGACGCGCCCCGCTACAAGCCGCCCCACGCGGCCGGCAACTGGGGCCCGAGCGGTGCGCCAGGCTGCCAGGCCCCTCGCCTGCGGCCGTACGTCTTCCGGGCCCGCCAGACCCCATCCCCCCTCGATGATGAGGCCGTAGTTCTTCTGCGGCCGCGGCCAGAGACCGTCGTGCACGTAGGCCCGGACCACGTCGACCCGGTCGACTACCGCAACGAGCACGGGATCTGCGGCGCCAACTCCCACCACCGCGTCCTGGAGAAGGACCCGCGCACCGGCTGGGTTACTGCGCACTGGTTCTGCAAGCGCCACAAGGACCACGCCGACCGCGTCGACGACCAGGTCCGCGCCCAGAATGAACAGGCACCCGAGCCGATCCCCAACATAGGCGGCCTGCTCCCGTGCTACTTCAAAGCCGACTGGGAGAAGGTGTACAAGCACTACCGGCCCCACTGGACGGCCCCGAAGTACGGGCTGTGCGCCGACGACTGGCCGACCGTAGACGAGGCTGCACCGCGCACGTACGGACGCCTGCGCGCCATCAACGGCCTGGACCTGGAGGACGCGTGACGGACAAGCCGACCCGGGAGCAGCGCATCGAGGCGCTGGCGGAGGAGCTGTGCCACGCCTACCACTACGGCGTAGGACTCCAAGAACTCGAGGAAGAGGACCCCCAGCAGGCGGCCGCGCACCGACACGCAGCCGAGTTCTTCCTCAAGTACATCGAGCAGGTCCCGAAGGAGGAGAAGCGGGCCGCGTTCCACCGGGGCTACGACCGCGGTAGTGAGAACGCGAAGAAGGCCGCTGCCGAGCAGGTGGACCGTCTCCGGGCAGAGGTGAAGGAACTGCGCCAGGACCGGGACCCGGAGGGCTTGCGCGCCAGGATTGCGGACCTTCAGTACGTCACCCGCGGCTACGGACGGATGTTCACCGGCGGGTCCGACCTCCGCACCGACCTTGCCGACGCCCTCAGCCGTCTCGAGGCCGCACAGCGGGAGCTGGCCGTACTGAGGGGCGTGCAGCCGTCCAACGCGACCGGGGACCGGCCCAGCTGACGGCTATGCGGCAGCTCTTAAGCCGTTCCCGTCTTCGCCCCCACGATCCCCGTCCTCGGCGCTGTCGTCGACCATCCGGTCCGGTGACAGCGCCCACCTGTACGTCAGCGCAGACACCGAAGCCACATCGAACAACGATTTGAGTTCGGCGATCTCGCCTTGCAGGGTGCGCAGGCTGATCCCCAGACGTTGCGCGGTGGCCTGCTGTGCGTGGTCCGCGACCAGGTCCCGCAGGATCTGCCGCTGCCTCGGTGTCGTCCGCACCCCCGGCCCGCCTCCCGACGACACCGTGTCCACGGCCTGCCCGCGCGCCCGGAGTTCCCCATGCCACAGGTCTGCGCGCCGCCACCTCGCCTCGAACTCGGCGACGATGTAGGCGACGAATGCGCCGTCGGTGATCTGCCAGGCCGCATGCTCGTCTGCGTCAGGAACGACGGTGTTGGAGATGAAGGCGATGCGCCGGTCGACGACGATGGCGCGCTCGAAGGGCTCCTCGAGGGTGCGGAACTCTGCGGAGCGTCCGCCGGCCCGGTTGGCCATGGAGCGGGCGTGCGCGGCCGTCACGGAGTTGTCGCGGACGGTGGCCCGGTAGAGGGTGCGCAGGGCGACTCCGCGGTCCAGGGCTTTCGCATCCCGGTCGCGGGCCACCTCGAGCTGGTGGGGTTGTCGGGGGCCGCCGGGCTGCGCGGCAATGATCTCGAACCGGGCGGTGCTCACCACGTCCTGGAGACGGGCGTTGACGACGACCGGGTCCGGTATGTATTCGGACCTGCCGCCGGCGTGCAGCCGGGATCGTTCGTAGGCGTCCTCGAGCGCGGCCGCGGCCGGGGGGAGGGCGCGCATGCGGGCGATGCAGTCCTGCGCGTTCTGCAATTCGGCCTCGAGGCGACGGCGCAAAACCTCCGCCGGATCCAGAGGTACCGGTCGGTTTGTTCCCCGAAGATCACGGGCGATGACGCCCAAAGCCTCCAACTCCGCCACCGCATCCGGCATCACATCCGACGGATCCGCCCCCGCCGCGATCTGCGTGAACGCGTCAACAGCCCGCCGGGACAAACCGCCTTCGCCACCCGAACCAACATCATCATTCAAAACGCTGATCCCCCGTCAAAACAGGCAAAGACCCTGCACAAAAACGCAATGCACACACACGCACACCACAACCATTGAGACTGAAACCAGCCTAAGCCAGGATGCCTATGGGGCGTCCACCGGCGCTCGAACCCCCACATCCTCCCCACCCACACCGCGTCAACTGCCAGGAACACGCGGAACAGGCCACGGGGATCGCAGCAGGATGCAAGGGCCAGAGAAACCGGGAAGACGCCCCGTTATCGTGTCGACAAACCCATCCGACAGGCAGGACACCCCGCATGAAGACCACCCTCCGCAGCCTCGCCGCCGGCCTCACCCTCGCAGCAGCCACCACCACCGGACTCACCCTCACCACCACCACAGCATCAGCCGACGACACCGCCACCGTGGAAACCGTCGACGACACCACCGACCTGCCGGCCATCACCACCCCCACCCTGCCGACCGTCAGGCCCCTCGACACCTACTGGGGCTGACCACCCCCACACCAGGCCCGGCAGACCCCCCACCACACCCTGCCGGGCCACCCTCAGGGGCAGGGGCAACACCCAGGCCGAATCCCGGCACCGTAGAAGCATGGCCCCCTACCGCAAGAAGCCCGTCCAGATCGAAGCCCACCAGTGGAACCAGAACGGCGACCACCCCGAAGACGGCCCGGGCGACCGAGAAGGCCGCCTGGTGCGGTACTTCCGCCGCTCCGAGCCCGAATACGAGGGCACCAAGACCCACGCACTTTGCGGCCGCACCTGGCACGACCACGGATGGATCGACACCCTCGAAGGCGGCAACGACGGCGCACAGGTCGTCTGCCCCGGCGACTGGATTGTGACGGGCGTCCAGGGCGAGCACTACCCCGTCAAGCCGGACATCTTCGCCGCGACCTACGAGCCGGCCGCGCCCATCCCAGCAGCTGCCGAAGCCGAGACAACGGCCCGAGTCTTCGCCGCTCTTCACGGATCCGCAGAGGAAGGCGTCACCCGCGTCATCAGCCTCTACGAACAATGGGTGAAAGCCGGGCCGCCGCCGCTCGGCACGCCGATCTCCCGCTGGTGGGACAAGCGGCTCGTCGAACTGCACCACGCGATCCTCCCCGCGGTCCGGGAGCAGCGAAACCGACCCACCCACCCCGACGGCACCCCGTACAGCTACGCCGAGATCACCGCCGAAGGCTGGGAGTTCTGCGACGGCTGCCGTACCTGGTCCACGGCCACCGCCGCGCATCCGCACCAGTGCCCGGAAACGCACATCAGCGGACCAATCACAGGGGGCGCCTGATGGCCAAGGACCTCTCCGACAACCGCCGCGCCGCCCTCCGTGACTGGCTGACCGCCAACGGCATCAACCCCAACGTCATCCCCGTAGACGCCGACCTGACCATCGACACCCACCCCGACAACTCGCGCCACATCGCATACGAGGCATTCGTCCTGAACAAGGACGGCCACAAGATGGTCGACGAACGCGGAACCGGAGCAGCCATCGAGAAGCGCACCACGCCGCTCCAGGTAGATCCGCCGACCTGGTGGGAGCCGCACCGCAAGCCCACCCGGGACGACCTCCTCGCCTCCACGGACCGCGTCCGCTCCCTGCACCGCTGCAACGAGCACACCGGGGACTGCGAGTACTGCTCGCAGCGGGACTACCCCGACTACTCCGTCCCCTGGCCCTGCGGCACCATCCAGGCCCTGGACGGAGGTGGCGTCCAGCCATGACGAACGCCGTCATCCACCGTGCCGAACTTCCCCTGGACGACCGGCCGCACGGCATCGACCTCACCGGCGAGATCCTCCACACCGCGGTACGCCGGCCCGGCGCCGTCGACGTCTGGTATCAGGCCCGGCCAGCCGGGATGGATCCGATGCGGCGCAGCTTCCAGGTTGTCGGAACCGGGCATCCGATCCCCGCCCACCTCGGCTTCTACCTGCATGGCAGCCACAAGGGCACGGCCATCAGCCCGGACGGCCTGCTGGTGTGGCACGTCCTCGAGAACCACTGTCAGCACCAGGACGTCACCGAGACCACCGAGTGGGGGCAGCTCCCGGATACGTCCGCCCTGTGCCTGCTCTGCCGCGCCCGCTTGAAGGGCGATGGCGATGACGGGTGGATTCCTGTCTGATTCGCCCCGCGTTGTCGGTGGTGCGTGTCAGACTCGTGGTGGAGCTGGCGTCGCTTACACCCCCAGTGGTGGCGCCAGCCACAAGACTCCCGGCCCGCAGTCCGCGCCGCGCACCGGGAAAGGTGGCCCGGTTCTCCTCATCCCCGTGGGAGACCGGGCCACACGCATGTCGTCATCGGCCGCGTTGGGACGCTCCGCGACTTTCCCTCTCCTGGGTCGCGACGGCGTCGGGGTAGGCGATCGACAGCCCCGGGACTTCCTGTGCGACCCGAGCCACCACGGCCCGGTGCCAGCTGGCGGGGAACTCGGCGTCCGGGTGGGCGGCCAGGTATTCGGCGTCGTCGCGGTAGGTGATGACGCCTGGGTCGGGCAGGTCCATCAGCTTCTCCGCGATGCCGGCGACGCGATGCTACGGGCATGAAAAAAACGGTACGCCACCTGCACTGATACATGCAGACGACGGACCGTTTCACACAACCGAATTCCCGGAGGCGCCCCCCATTGTGGTCCCGCCACGCTACGCCCGGCAGCGGATCACCGGTAGGGGCGCAGCACCTCATCCACCCTGCGAGCGACCACAGCCGCACGCCCCAGATCCCGCACCCCCCGCGGCGCCGCAGCCAGACGGGGCACCAGACGACCTGGGGACAACACGAACACCGGACCATCCCACCCCGCCACCGACGCCCGCAGTTCCCCACCGGCGACCGGCGAGCCGTGGACGACCAGCAGCGGCCACACCACCACCCCCGGCATACCGAGCGCCGTCTGCACCCGGGCCGCGTACCGGGCCACCGCCTCCACCTGACCGTGCCGGTCATCCGTACCGCAGCACACCCGCCCACGCACCAACCACGTCGGCTTCTGCGCACTGGCATGCCACCGTTTCGTGTCCAGCACCACCACAGCGGTCCCGCACGGCGATATCAGCACATGATCGAGGTTCGCTCTCGAGCCGGGTAACGCCCGGTCGTGCCGCACATGCCAGCCCTGCCGGTGCAGGGCCTCGAGCATGCCGGCCGTGGTGGCCTCCGCAGCCGCCCCGAGGTCCCAGCGGGCCGCCACAGCGTCCGCACGCCGGGCTGCCGGGTTCCAGCCCAGCCAGGACAGGACACGCCGCCACACACCCCGCCTGGCGTGCGCACGGATACGCACAGCCTCACGGGATGCAGAGTTCCGGCCGGTCACTTTGCCCCTCCCTGTTTCTCCCGGGTGACGCGCGCCCACGAGTACAGGTAGTACTGGCCCAGCTTGCTGTAGGCACGCCCGTACCCGTGCAACGAGGCCGGCGGGTAGCCGCAGGTGGTCTGCTCCTCCGCACCGTCCTTTGGACCGCCCCAGAAGCGCACCGTGTACGTCGTCTCGCTCACGAACGCCCCTCCTTCGCCTGGTCCATGGCCTCGACGAGCCGGTCCGCGTAGTCGGCGGCGACACCGTGCGGGGAGCAGAAGTCCCGCATCTCCACAGCGAACTCGCGGGCCGCCCCCACCTCCGCCTTCAGACGGCTGATCTCCGCGCAGAGCAGCTCGATGTTCGGACCGGCGATATCCGCCACCTTCTGGTCCGTCAGCAGACGCAGCCGCTCCCTCAGACGGCGGTTCTCCTCCGGACCCGCCTCGCCCGCCTGCCGGATGACGTCCCCAAGGTCGGCGTGACTGTACGGGTCGTCCTCATCCATGAACCCGGCATCGCACATCGCCCGCCGGATCCCGTCCAGCTGGTGTTCCTTCGCGCGTCGGGCCTTGTGGGCGAGCCGCAACCGGTTCTGCAAGACACCCACCTGCTCGGGCGCCTCCTCCACGAACTTGGCCTTCGCCACGCGCACCAGAGCGGTGATCGCTTCCTGGGCTTCCGCGGACAGTTCGCCCTGGCCGCGGACCCGCACCGTCTCACCGTCGACCTCCACCGGCCGGCAGACGTCTGGGCCGGACGGTTCTTCGTCGGCCCAGTGGTCCGGACGGACCGGCTCCCAGTCGCCGTACGACACCCGCCGGCGCACCACGACCCCGCCTGTGTCCCCAGGCAGGAGCATGATGCCGGGCTGCCCATCAGGGCGCGCACCGAGGACGGTGGAGAACTCCCACTCCGGAGGCGGGACGGGGGGCAGGCTGCTCTGACTGATCGGATGCGGGTCCGGGGGCGTGTTCATGCTGCTCCTTCAAGGGTGGTGGGGTTCCAGGTGTCGGGGCCGGGGATGGTGCGGACCTTGCGGCCGTTGCATTCCTCCGGCCAGACACGGGTCAGGCGACGTCGGGACTGAGGGCATTGCGGGCGTCCGTGGGTCCACAGACGACGCTTCGAGGTCAGGGCGACGCGTTGGCCGCAGTACGGGCAGGTGACGCGAATGGCGGCCATCACGTCCCCTGTGGGGCGGTGCGCCGTACGCCCTGGAAGCGGCGGGCACAACGCTTCAGCCGACGCTTCATGTCGTCGCCCCCTCCTCCGTGCCACTTCGCTACACCCAGGAGGGAGTTCCCTATGGCATTGCACCCGTTCCAGGTGGTGCGTGAGATGCGGCCGGTCAGATAGGCCGCGATAGCGATGATGAAGAAGCCCATCCCGAGGGAGTAGAAGACGTAGGAGATCATCGGGCTGCCTTTCGGGTGAGGGGGCGGGCGTGCTGACGGCGTAGCGGGCGGGTGCGGCGCAGCCGGCGGCGCTGAACCGCTTCGGCTCCGGCTTCCAGCGCGCGGCAGAGAACGCCGGCAGTGAGAGCGGCGAGGCAGACCGTCCACACGGGAGGGTCGTAGGTGCCGGTGACGGCAATCCACCCGGCAAAGAAGGTGACGGCGAGGGTGACGGGGACGCCTATGCAGAGGGCGAGGCGGGAGGCGCGACGCATGGACCCTCCAAGGGGTGTTGTGACGGTGGGTAGTTGTCCGCCTGGGAGCGGAGGAGACTTTCGCTACGCTGCGTTGGCTTTCCGGGCCCTGCGGCGCTCTGTTCGGTAGGCACGCTCTCCGTGCCAGCACGCCTCACACGGCTCCTCACCACGCCGCTTGTGCGCGATGAAGCCCGGGTGGTCGCCGTGGCGTCGATTCGGATCGAGGATCCCGTCGCGGCAGGCCAGGAACACTGCGTGCGTGATGTTGTTGGCGCCGAGCTTCTTCAGCAGCCGGGCCCCGGCAGAACGGACCGTGATCTCTTCCACGGTCCAGTCCTTGGCCACCTGCCGGTAGGACTCGCCATTGGCTACTCGGGTGAGCAGTTCTCGCTCGCGGGCCGTTAGGGACGGGACGGGCCCGCCACCGTGAGATGACGGGCCCACCTGGGCTGGGGCGCTCACACGCCACTCCGATCCGGCTCAGCAACCTCCACGATCAACCGGTCACCAGCGAAGGTGCTGAACTCCTGCTCCGGCATCCACCAGCACTCACAGCCCCACACGGTGCCGCCACCATCCAAGTCCAGGCGCGGGTTGAGGTCCATGAACTCAAGCAGCTCACGGACCTTGTCTTCCATCGGCCGGACCTTGGCGGCCTCGTACTTCTGGCGAGACTCGGCGAGCTGCGCCTCCGCCTCCTCCTCAGTGGTCTCCCCGGCGGAAACTTCCTTGTCCAGGCGGGACTTCACCCACGACACCAGGTCATCGACGCTGGTCTTCTTCTCGCTGTCCCGGACGGCCCTCTCGCACGCAGCCCTTGCCGACTCGGACCAGCTACCGGAGCCGGGGCGGGGGAAGTCCCCCGCGTACACGCCACGCCCGTACAGGTACACAGTGCTGTCCGTGGCGTTCCGGACGGCAGCGATACGGGATCCCACACTCCAGGCGCTCACGAGGCCTCCCCGTACGCTTCCAGCAGCGTGTCACCGTGCAGGAACAGGGGATGCGCCGGATGCCCCTTCGCTGTCCGGCCCAGGCACAACAGCTCCACGCCACGCGAACGCAGGGACCGGGCCACCTCTTCGCCCCGCTCCCCGACCGCACGATGCCTGCCCCAGGCGGCCACCACCTGCCCGCCCGTGTCAATGGACTGGCGGATGAAGGCGTCCCCGTGCCGGCCGATCGGATCCGCATGCCCGAGCAGGGCGCGCGGCTTGGTGGAGCGCAGCGCGTACAAGTTGACAACGACCAGGCCGCCCGCACCCTCACGCCGCGCAAAGCCCAGACACCTTCGGATCGTCGGGTCCTCCACGAACGCGTCCGCCGTGGACGGGTTCAACATGACGAAGACCATCGGCGGCCGGGACTGGTCCCAGACCCGGGTCAGCAGGTACCGGTAGGCACGGGACCGGTCGAACACCGCGGCCGCCTTCCCACCAGCCAGGTCGGTGCGCTCGTCGACGACCACATCCAGCTTTAACTCAGGGAGCAACTCCAGGACCGTCACTCGCCACCGCCCAGGCGCGGCTCGATACGGGTCCGGCCCCGGTTGTAGTGCGGAACCGGGTCCTTGCCCGGCAGGAATCCGGAGTCGTTTCGGCACAGTTCAGCGCCGTCGGAACGCCGGTGGTAGCGGGTCTCCGCCCCGGGGCCGTCCTCGTCGTCGCCCTGGACGTCGATGCCGGCTGCGTGCAGTTGCGAGTCGGTCATGTCGTCCAGCAGCATCGATGTACCTGCGGTGACGTCGTACGCCGCAGCCTGCGGAACGTGGGAGAACAGCGTCTCCAACTGGCTCAGCAGGGCGACGAACCGGGCCTGCCAGGCCTGCGGCGCCGACTGCGGCAGCGTCCGCGGGATCACCAGGTAGTTGGCGTACGACAGGCCGAAGTGTTTGTGGACGGCGTCCCGCTCGAGGTCGCCGATGGCAACGCGGTAGGCGGCCAGGAGGCCCTCGATGGCCTGCGCGTGCTCCAGGGCCTCGGTGGTCTGCCCGGTGCGCGCGAAGTAGTGGGCGTAGCGGGCCTGCTGCTGGAGGCCGCCGAGCAGCTGGTGCGGCTTGTCGGCCGCGGTGTTCACGAATTCGGGTGTGGCGGTCATGCGGGTCAGTCCTCCAGGGAGTGGGTGAGGAACTTCAGGGCGCGCCGCCACCAGGAGCGGCGGGCGGGTGCGGGCTTGGTGGGGGCGCAGCGCCTGCACCGGCAGGCGACACCCTCTTCTTCGGCCTCCTGATGCAGCAGCACGTCGTCCACACGGGCATCCCGGTCCGCCTTGATGGCGGCCATGACGTGGTTGTGCCAGTACTCGTGCGCGGACGCCTGCCCGGCATGCCACCGGCAGATCAGCCCCGCCTCCACACACGCCTGGCACTCTTCGATGTCCGGGGTGTAGGGGGCGGCTTCGGGCATCAGGTTGTCGCCCGGCCGTAGTGGGGGCTGGAGGGTGAGGAGGGCGTGGGGGCGGGCGATACCGAACTCGCGCTGCGGCCAGTCCACCGGGAAGTCTCGGATGTGGAGGGCGAGGGCGCCGGCGATGGCGGGCTGGTACTCCTTCAGGTTCGCCCACAGGTCCACGGCTGCCTGGACGGGATCGATGGGGCGGACCGGCGGGGAGGGCGCCGTGTCAGGGGTGATGGTCATGGTGCTGGTCCTTCGTCAGGGGCGGGTCAGCGGGCGTTGTACTTCTCGGCGCCGTCCTGCACGTGGCCGGTGCCCTGGCAGGTGGAGCAGGCCTTCACGCCGGCGGACTCGATGACGCCCAGCCAGAAGCGGACCTGGTCGTCCCAGGCGGTGAGGGCGTCCTCGTAGGTGGCGGCGTGCACGTCGGCCGGGACGGGGAGGTTCAAGGGCCGGGTGACCGTGGAGCGGACGTGGCGGCCGGTCTTCAGCGGCTTGCTGGTGCGGCGGCTGATGTCGGCAACCCACCGGGTCTGCGGCTGGTCAAAATCAACCTCCACAACCACGTGCAGACCCGTGAATCCGTCGTAGCCGTCGAAGCAGTGCCGGATCCCCGGCATCGCCTTGATCTTCTGGTGCAGGTACTTCCGCAGGCCGGGAATCTTGCCGGGGAACAGATGCCGGTACTCAGGCCGGCCGGTCAGGAGCTGCGGCAGGTCGGCAATCCACTGCGGCTCGTCCGGGCCCGCAGGGACACGGCCCTCGAGGACCATGACCGGCCCGTCGTAGACGTGCTCGAGCGGCGCCTGCTCCTCAACGATGTTGGTGTACAGCTCCCACAGAGTCTCGCCCTCACGGTCGCTGCGCTCCGCCCACTGCTCCAGGCTCAGGGTGACGGGGAACCGAGCGGACTCCGCGGACGGGTCGGTCAGCCGGTAGCCGACGGTCTTGGCGCTGGGCTGCGCGGTCGCGGTCAGCCGGCTGGCCTCGTGATCGGTGGCCCACCAGCCGGCGTGGAGGCGCTCCATGGGCTGGTCGTCGGCGAACATCCCGGTGACCTTGGCGTGGCTACCGAAGCCGGGCGTGCCGAACTTGTCGGGCGTGGGCAGGTGGTAGGCGAAGCGGCCGTCGGGGGTCTTCAGGGCGTACACGGTCACGGGTGGTGCCTTCCGGTCGTGGTGGGGATGTGGGTGGGCCGCCCGCCCGGCTGCGATCGTGGCGGGCGGCCCGTACGTGGGTGGGGGGACCGCGCAACCCCCTGCGGGAGGG
>NZ_JARGEF010000234.1:0-12782 GCF_033794725.1 Streptomyces sp. ID05-39B
GTCGGGGCGGGCGGGATCGCAGGAGAATCGGCATCCGGAAACGACGGAAACCGCCGGCAGCAGTACCGAGAGGGCGCGCACCGCCGTCGACTTGGCGGTGCCCTTCTCGCCGCGCACCAGCACCCCGCCGACCGCCGGTGACACGGCGTTCAGCAGCAGCGCGAGCCGCAGGTCGTCCTGGCCGACGACGGCCGTGAACGGAAAGGGGGTACTCACTTGTCGTCGCCCTCCAAGTCGCCTTCGAGCTCCAGGTAGGTGGCCCGGAGCCGCTCGATCGTGTCCGCGTCCGGCTCGGCCCACAGACCGCGCTCGGCGGCCTCCAGGAGCCGCTCGGTGATGCCGCGCAGCGCCCACGGGTTGGACTTCTTCATGAAGTCCCGGTTCTCCGGGTCGAAGACGTACTCGGCGCTGAGCTTCTCGTACATCCAGTCGTCGACCACGCCCGCCGTGGCGTCGTAGCCGAAGAGGTAGTCGACGGTCGCCGCCATCTCGAAGGCGCCCTTGTAGCCGTGCCGCCGCATGGCCGCCATCCAGCGCGGGTTGACCACCCGGGCGCGGAACACGCGGTGCGTCTCCTCGCCGAGCGTGCGGGTCTTCACCTGGTCCGGCGTCGCGGAGTCGCCGACGTACGCCTGCGGACTCGCCCCCGTCAGGTGGCGCACCATGGCGACCATGCCGCCGTGGTACTGGAAGTAGTCGTCGGCGTCGACGAGGTCGTGCTCGCGCGTGTCCACGTTCTTCGCGGCCACGGCGATCCGCTTGAACGCCGTCTCCATGTCACCGCGCGCCGCCCGCCCGTCGAGCCCGCGCCCGTAGGCGTACCCGCCCCAGACGGCGTACACCTCGGCGAGGTCGGCGTCCGAACGCCAGTTGCGGGCGTCGATCAGCGGCAGCAGCCCGGCGCCGTACGCCCCCGGCTTGGAGCCGAAGACACGGGCCGTGGCCCGGCGTCGGTCGCCGTGCTCGGCGGTGTCCTCGTCGGCGTGCGCCTTGACGTAGTTGACGTCGGCCGGCTCGTCCAGTTCCGCCACAGCCCGCACCGCGTCGTCGATCAGAGCGACGACGTGCGGGAACGCGTCCCGGAAGAACCCGGAGATGCGGACCGTCACATCGATGCGGGGCCGGCCCAGCTCCGCCGCCGGCACGATCTCGAAGCCGGTCACCCGGCGCGAGGCGTCGTCCCACACCGGGCGGCAGCCCAGCAGCGCGAGGATCTCGGCGATGTCGTCGCCCTGGGTGCGCATGGCGGACGTGCCCCACACCGTGAGGCCGACCGACTTCGGGTACGCGCCGGTGTCCTGGAGGTAGCGCTGCACCAGCGAGTCGGCGAGGGCCTGCCCGACATCCCAGCTCAGCCGGGACGGAATGGCCTTGGGGTCGACGGAGTAGAAGTTGCGTCCCGTCGGCAGGACGTTGACCAGCCCGCGCGTCGGCGAACCGGACGGGCCGGCCGGGACGTAACCGCCGTTCAGGGCCTTGAGGATGTGCCCGATCTCGTCGGTGGTCTTCTCCAGCCGGGGTACGACCTCCGTGCAGGCGAACTCCACCACCGCGACGGCGTCGGGGAGTTCGGTGCCCAGGACCTCCCCGACGAGCGCCCGGCTCTCGCCGGCCGCCCATTCCCGTGCCTCCATGCCCTCCGCGATCCGGCGGCACAGCTGCTCCAGCAGGTCGACCGCGTCGGCGGCCGAGCGGGCCGGGCCGTCCACGAGGTCCGTCAGCTCCACCGGGACCTTGACCGGCGCCCCCGGCTCGGCGAGCAGCTCTTTCTCGACGAGCCCGAAGTGCTCCGCGAGGCAGGCCCGCAGACCGGGCAGCGCGTTCGCCTGCCCTCCCCACACCTGCGAGGCCCGCAGCACGGCCAGTACCAGGTTCACGCGGGGCTCGCCGACCGGTCCGCCGCCGAGGATGTGGAGGCCGTCGCGGATCTGCACGTCCTTGATCTCGCACAGATAGCCGTCGATGTGCATGACGAACTCGTCGAACGCCGCGTCGTCCGGCTGGTCGTCGACGTGCAGGTCGTGGTGGAGTTCGGCCGCCTTCACCAGCGTCCAGATCTGCGCCCGCACGGCCGGCGTCTTCGTCGGGTCCAGGTCGCAGACGAGCGCGTACTCGTCGAGCAGCTGCTCCAGCTTGGCCAGGTCGCCGTAGGTGTCGGCGCGCGCCATCGGCGGCACCAGGTGGTCGACGACGGTGGCGTGCCCGCGCCGCTTGGCCTGGGTGCCCTCACCGGGGTCGTTGACGATGAACGGGTAGATCAGCGGGAGTTCACCGAGTACGGCGTCCGGCGCACAGCCCCCGCTCAGTCCCAGCCCCTTGCCCGGCAGCCACTCCATCGTGCCGTGCTTGCCCATGTGGACGATGGCGTCGGCGCCGAAACTGTTCTCCAGCCACCGGTAGGCCGCCATGTAGTGGTGCGAGGGCGGCATGTCCGGGTCGTGGTAGATCGCGATGGGGTTCTCGCCGAAGCCGCGCGGCGGCTGGATCATCACGACGACGTTCCCGAACTGCAGGGAGGCCAGCACGATGTCGTCGCCGTCGACGTAGAGGCTGCCCGGCGGCTCGCCCCACGCGTCCAGCATGCCCTGCCTGAGGTCGGGGTCGAGCTTGTCGAACCAGGCCCGGTAGTCGGCCAGCGGCACCCGCGCGGGCGCGGCGGCGAGCTGCTCCTCGGTGAGCCATTCGACGTCGTGGCCACCGGCGTTGATCAGCCGGTGGATCAACTCGTCACCGTTGTCGGGGTATTCGGTGAGCGTGTAACCGGCCGCCTTGAGGGCGTCCAGCACCCGGACGGCGGAGACGGGCGTGTCGAGGCCGACCGCGTTGCCGACTCGCGAGTGCTTGGTCGGGTAGGCGGTGAAGACCAGCGCGAGCTTCTTGTCGGCGTTCGCCTTGTGCTTCAGCCGGGCGTGCCGTACGGCGATACCTGCGACGCGCGCGGCCCGCTCGGGGTCGGCGACGTACACCGGAACGTCGTCCGGGCCCTGCTCCTTGAAGGAGAAGGGGACCGTGATCAGCCGCCCGTCGAACTCCGGGATCGCGACCTGCATCGCCGCGTCCATGGGGGACAGGGCGGCGTCGGAGGCGTCCCAGGCGGCCTTCGAGGAGGTCAGGCAGAGCCCTTGCAGGACGGGCACGTCGAGGTCGGCGAGGGCGCCGATGTCCCAGGCCTCCTCGTCGCCGCCGGCCGAGGCCTGCGAGGCGTGCGTGCCGCCCGCGGCGAGGACCGTGGCGACCAGGGTGTCCGCCGCGCCGAGGATCTCGTACAGGCCGGGGTCGGCGTCGCGCAGCGAACCGCAGTACACGGGGAGGGCGTTGGACCCGGTGGCCTCGATCGCATCGCACAGCGTGTCCACGAACGCGGTGTTGCCGCTCAGTTCATGGGCGCGGTAGAAGAGCACCCCGACGGTGGGGCGGCCGTCCTGGAACACCCGGTCGCCGTGGACGCCGTACCCGGGCATCGTGCGCGGCTCCTCGAACCCCTCGCCCGTCAGCAGCACGGTGTCGGAGAGGAACCGCGCCAGCTCGGCGAGGTTGGCGGGCCCGCCCTCCACGAGATACCTGAGCGCCTCCGCCACCACGCCCGCGGGCACGGACGACTCGGCCATCAACTCCGCGTCGGGCACGGCCTCCCCGCCGAGGAGCACGGTCGGGATGCCCGCCGCCCTGAGCGCGGCGAGCCCGTCCTCCCAGGCCCGCTTCCCGCCGAGCAGCCGTACGACGGCGACGTCCGCGCCCTCGATCAGTCCCGGAAGCTCCTCGGCGACGTCCACGCGGGTCGGATTGCCGATCCGGTAGGTGGCACCGGTGGCGGCGCGGGCCGCCAGCAGATCGGTGTCGGCGGTCGACAACAACAACACTGTGCTCATGCGGGCGCTCCCGGTGGAATGAAAGGCAGTCCTTGCGGCGCGCCCGACTCGATGAGCCGCCACAGCGCGTCCGTGTCCGCGTGCTGTTCGATGAGGTCGCCGAGCCGGTCGAGCTGCTCCTCGCGCAGCGCGGCGAACGAGGTGTCGGCGGCCGGCACGAAACGGCGGCCCGCGGCGGCCGCCACCTCCCGCAGGAACGCCCGGCGGAAACCGTCCGACTCCAGTGAGCCGTGCCAGTGGGTGCCCCAGGTCTGGCCGACCCGGCAGCCGTCCAGGCTGTGCCCCTCGCCATCGGAGATGAACGCCTCGCCGCCCTGGATCTCGGCGACCCCGTGATGGATCTCGTACCCCTCGACGTGCTCGCCGAGGGCCTCGCCGACGGGCCGGGTGAGGGTCTTCTCGCGGGCGAACCGCACCCGGACGGGCAGCACTCCGAGCCCGTCGACATGACCGCGCCGGCTCTCGACCTCGTCCTCGATGTGCTCCCCGAGGATCTGGAAGCCGCCGCAGATGCCGAGGACCGGCCGGCCTTCGGCGGCTCTGCGCCGGACGGCTTCCGCCAGCCCGCGCTCGCGCAGCCACTCCAGCGCCCGGACCGTCCCCCGGGTCCCCGGCAGGACGACCAGATCGGCGTCGGCCAGTTCCTCCGGCCGGTCCACGAACCGCACGACGACGCCCGGTTCGGCGGCCAGCGCGTCCACGTCGGTGAAGTTGGACATGAGCGGCACCGAGCACACGGCGACCCGCAGCACGTCCTCGCCGACCGGCGGCGAGACGTTCGACTCGCGGACGGTCCCGCGCAGCGAGACGCGCAGTCCGTCCTCCTCGTCGATCCCGAGCCCGTGTCGGAACGGCAGCACCCCGTACGTCCGCCGCCCGGTCAGCCCGTGCAGCATGTCCAGGCCCGGCTCCAGCAGCGAGACGTCACCGCGGAACTTGTTCACCAGGAACCCGGCGACCAGCTCCTGGTCCTGCGGCGAGAGCAGCGCGACCGTCCCGAAGAACGAGGCGAAGACGCCACCCCTGTCGATGTCCCCGACCACCAGCACGGGCAGCCGCGCCCCCCGCGCGATGCCCATGTTCACGATGTCGGTCCGCCGCAGATTGATCTCGGCCGGGCTGCCCGCCCCCTCACAGATCACCGCGTCATACGTGCCCCGCAATTCGGCGAGACAGTCGAGAACGGTTCCCAGGAGTTTCTGCTGCCGCCCGCCGTGATAGCCGCGCGCGCTCATCTCACCGACCGGCTTCCCGAGCAGCACCACTTGGCTGCTCTGTTCACCGCCGGGCTTGAGCAGCACCGGATTCATCAGTGCGGTCGGCTCGACCCGGCAGGCCTGAGCCTGCATGGCCTGCGCCCGCCCGATCTCGGCGCCCTCGCGGGTCACGAACGAATTGAGGGACATGTTCTGCGCCTTGAAGGGCGCGACCTTGACCCCCTGCCGCACCAGCCACCGGCAGATCCCGGCCGTGACGACGCTCTTGCCCGCGTCGGAGGTGGTGCCGGCGACGAGGAGACCCCCGCTCATGACGTACGTCCCTTCACTCCCGCGGCGGCCACGCGCGCGGTGACGACGCGCGAGGTGACGAACCGCGCGGTGACGACGCGCGCGGCGACGGTGACGCCGAGCGCGAGCAGGCCGACCCGGCGGGAGAGCCGCGCGGCACGTTCGATGTCCTGGGGCACGACGGTCCGCCCGCGCTCCCCGTTCAGCACGGGCCGGTGCTCGACCCGCCCGCCGTACGACAGCGTCCCGCCGAGGCGCACCCCGAGGGCGCCGGCGAACGACGCCTCCACGGGACCGGCGTTGGGGCTGGGATGCCGGTCCGCGTCGGCCCGCCAGGCCCGCACCGCACCCCGCGGATCGTCCCCGGCGACAGCGGCGAGCACGGCGGTCAGCCGCGCCCCCGGCCATCCGGCGACGTCGTCCAGCCGGGCCGAGGCCCACCCGAACAGGCGATGGCGGGGCGAGCGGTGGCCGACCATGGCGTCCAGGGTGTTGACGGCCCGGAACCCGAGCAGACCCGGCACCCCGCCGACGGCCCCCCACACCAGGGCGCCCACGACCGCGTCGGAGGTGTTCTCGGCGACGGACTCGACGACCGCGCGGGCGACGCCGTCGGCGTCCAGGGCCTGCGGGTCCCGCCCGCACAGATGCGGCAGCCGCGCCCGCGCCCCTTCGAGGTTCCCGGCTTCCAGGGCGTGCCCGATGGTCCGCGCCTCCCGGACCAGCGAGGTCCCGCCGACGACGGACCAGGCGGCGGCGGCGGTCAACGCGACGGAGGCGGCGGGGGAGCGGCGTACGGCGTGCGTGGCGGCGGCCCCGAGGGCCACGGCGCCACCGGCGCACACGGCGGTGTGCAGGGCACCCCACCCGCGGTGGTCCCGCCACAGCACCCGCTCCACGCCGGCCGCGGCCCGCCCGAACACGGCGACCGGATGCCCCCGGCGCGGATCGCCGAGAAGCAGGTCCCCCAGGAGGCCGGCGGCGGCACCGTACGCGTAGCGGCGATCGGCACCCACCGGCTCAGCCGGCCGACGGGTCGGGCAACGACCTGGTGCAAAACCTCGAACGGCAGCCGAGCATGGCGATATGTCCTCACTCAGGGTGTCCACGCCCTGGTTCGACGAGACCGGCGACGAGAGTTCCTGGCTCCCGGGGGTGTCTACCCCGGTGACAGTGGCGGGACCGCGCCGGAATCACACCGGCTTCCTCTTCTGTCGCCGAACATGGCTCCGGCAGTCCACCACGCGCCCGGAAGGGCCGTCAACTCGCTGTTGACCTGCGGCGGGACAGTGTGCAGAAGCCCACATACCTCCGGTCACGGCCGTCACGCACGCGTGGGGCGCGGGACGGTGATCCGTCCCGCGCCCCACGCGCGTGTGCGCCGTCCGTCAGGCGACGATCAGCGAGATCCCGTACGCCACCGCCGCCGCGCAGGCCGCGAAGCACGCGTAGGCGCCGGTGACCGCCAGGGTGGCGGAGTCGCCCTGGGCCGCTGCCCGCTCGCGGCGGGAGAGGCCCATGATGCCGAGGGTGAACAGGGCCACGAGGGCCACGGTGATGACGAGGCTGACACCGAAGACGGAGCCGAGAGACGCCCAGTCGATCTTCATGCTGCTTCTTCCTTCGTACCGGTGGGGGCGGGACTCAGACGCTGGTGGTGGCCGGCGGGGCCGGCTCCGTCACGGGGGCCGCGATGGTGGCCGTCAGGTCCTCGGTGATGGTGCCCGCCGGGGGCGGGGTCACGGCGGCGATCGCGGTGGTCACCACGCCGGCCGGCTCCTCGGGCACGTCCACGACGTTGGTGTGGTCGATGATCTCGCGGCGCGAGATCTTCCAGATCGCGGCGCTGGAGGCGATGAGGAACACCGCGACGAGCGCCGTGCCCCAGCTGCCGAAGCCGGTCACGTACTCGGCGAGGGCGGCGACCAGGGCCGCGGCCGGCAGCGTCAGACCCCAGGCGACGAACATCCGGGTGGCGGTCGACCAGCGGACGACCCCGCCCTTGCGGCCCAGGCCCGCGCCCATCACCGATCCGGAGACCGAGTGCGTGGTGGAGAGGGAGAAGCCGAGGTGGGAGGAGGCCAGGATGACGGTCGCCGCGCTGGTCTGGGCGGCGAAGCCCTGCTGCGGCTGGAGGTCGGTCAGGCCCTTGCCCATGGTGCGGATGATGCGCCAGCCGCCGAGGTAGGTGCCGAGCGCGATGGCCAGACCCGCGGACAGGATGACCCACAGCGGCGGGTCGGAGTCGGGGGCGACGGCGCCGCCGGCGACCAGGGCGAGGGTGATGATGCCCATCGTCTTCTGCGCGTCGTTGGTGCCGTGAGCCAGCGAGACCAGGCCCGCCGAGGCGATCTGGCCGGTGCGGAAGCCCTTCGCCGCGGCCTTGCCGTCGGCCTTCTTGCCCAGCGTGTACGACAGCCGGGTCGCGAGCATCGCGGCGACGCCCGCCACGATCGGCGCGGCGATCGCCGGGATCAGGACCTTGGTGACCAGCACGTCACCGTGGACCGCGCCGGCACCGGCCGAGGCGATGGTGGCGCCGATCAGGCCGCCCATCAGGGCGTGCGAGGAACTGGACGGGAGCCCGACCAGCCAGGTCACCAGATTCCAGAGGATCGCGCCGACCAGCGCGGCGAAGATGACCTCGGGACGGATGCCGGTCTCGTCGACGAGACCCTTGGAGATCGTGTTGGCGACCTCCACGGAGAGGAAGGCGCCTACAAGGTTCAGCACGGCGGACATGGCCACCGCGACCTTGGGCTTGAGCGCACCGGTCGAGATGGTGGTGGCCATCGCGTTGGCGGTGTCGTGGAAACCGTTCGTGAAATCGAACGCAAGTGCGGTTACTACCACAATCGCGAGGATCAGCGAGAAGCTTTCCATGTACCCAGGCAATCGTTCGAGGTCATTGGCTGGATGAACGTAGGGAACCTGAGTGAACGGAAGGTGAACTGGGCGGGGCTTCGTGGTGTCCGCAATCGGCGGGACTCGTTCCACTCCGCCACGCCGCCCAGGCGCCGCACGGGCCAGGGTCCCGGGGGTGCTTCCCGGAAGGGCTCGAAGGGGCCTGACTGAGATGTTCGTCACCTGGCAGGATCACGGTATGACCGACCAGCGGCACGACCTCGACGACAACACCCCTGACCTGCACAAAGGGGAGATCTCACGGGCCTGGGAACAGCTCGTGGCCACGGCCCGCCGCACCGTCGCCGACCGGCTCGTCGTCGGCACCTCCGGCAACGTCTCGGTCCGCGTCGGTGACCTCGTCCTGGTCACCCCCTCGGGCGTCCCCTACGACCGGCTCACCCCGGCCGACGTCACCGGCGTCGACCTCGACGGCCGACAGGTCCTCGGCACCCTCACCCCGACCAGCGAACTGCCCATGCACCTCGCCGTCCACCGCACCACCGACGCCCGCGCCGTCGTCCACACCCACGCCGTCCACGCCACCGCCGTCTCCACCCTGGTCACCGAACTCCCGCCCGTCCACTACATGACGGGCGCCCTCGGCGGCCCCGTCCGCGTCGCCCCCTACGCGACCTACGGCACCGAGGAACTCGCCCGCAACCTCCTTGACGCCCTCACCGGCCGCACCGCCTGCCTCCTCCAGAACCACGGCACCCTCACCTACGGCGCCACCCTCGACCAGGCCTACGACCGCACGGCCCAGCTGGAATGGATGTGCCACCTGTGGCTGACGGCGGCATCGGTCCCCGGCCGGACTCCGCACCTGCTGACCGAGGACCAGCTCGCAGCGGCGGTCGAGAAGCTGAGCGGCTACGGCCAACGAGAGGCGAGGTGACGTCCCGCACGCACCCCACGCCCGCCCATGACGCCCTGAACCCCCACCACTGGCCGCAAAGAGGATCGGCCAGGACACTGGACGGGTGCGCACCGTCACCGCAACCGCAGTCACCGCAGCCGCGGCCCTCGCCGCGGGCGCGGCGAGCGTGGCCGCAGGCCGCCTCGCCAGCGACGCGGCGCTGAAGGCGTCCCCCGGCCGGCCCCTGCCCACCGAACCCCGGCTCACCGTGCACGGCACAACCGCCGACCAGGTGACCCTCACCCGCCACCTCGTCGCCCTGCGCCCCGGCACCTACGGCCTCGCGGGCGACGGCTCCCACGCGGTCGTCGGCCCCGTCCTGGCCACCGCCCCGCACTCCGCCGACACGGTCGTACGCCGCCTGGAGCGCCTCACCCACGGCACCCTGAGCGCCGGCGACGCGGTGTGGCTGACCCCGAACCTGTACGTCGGCAACCCGGACACCGCGCTCGGCCTCGAACACGCCGACGTCGACGTGCCCGGCGAGCTGGGCACGCTGCCCGCGTGGTTCGTCCCCGGCGCCCGCCGCACCTGGGTGATCGCCGTGCACGGCCTGGGCACCACCCGCGAGCACGCCCTGAACCTGACCGGCTTCCTGCACCGCCGCCGCTTCCCGGTGCTCGCCCTCTCCTACCGCGGCGACCTGGGCGCGCCCCGCTCCCCGGACGGCCTCAACCACCTCGGCGAGACCGAGTGGCGCGACCTGGACGCGGCGATGCGGTACGCCGTCCGCTACGGCGCCGAACGCATCGTCCTGCTCGGCTGGTCCACCGGCGCCACCATGGCCCTGCGCGCCGCCGCCCGCTCCGGGCTGCGCGACCTCGTGTCGGGGCTGGTGCTGGACTCCCCGGTCCTGGACTGGCAGGCGACCCTGCGCGCCCTCGCCTCGGCCCGGCACACCCCGGGCGCGCTGCTGCCGCTGGCCGTCCGCGCCGCCGAGGGCCGAGCGGGCCTGAACGCCGGCCCCGCCGACCGGGCCTGGCCGGCCGTGCCGACCCTGGTCTTCCACGGCCCCGACGACAAGGTGGCCCCCTGGGCGGCCTCCCGCCGCTTCGCCGCCCGCCGCCCCGGACTCGTCGCACTCCACCCCGTCCCGCACGCCCCGCACGCCGCCATGTGGAACCCCGACCCGGCCGCCTACGAGGAAGCCCTGCGCCGCTTCCTGACCCCCCTGATGTAAGCCTGGGGCGAGCTTGACGCGAGCCACCGGGAGCACACCGCGCCCGGAGCGGTCCCCAGGGTTCCGTTTAAGGCTGTACCGCTGGCCTGAACACGTCTCCTCCCCCTCCCCGAACCTCGTGCGTTGGCCAGTCCCGTAGCCCGCCGTGACATTCCGTTTGGGTTTTCGGACCGTCAACCGGAAGACTGCACCCGTGACGTCCCGTATCCCGCGCGACTCCAGGCTTCGACTCGTCCGCCCAGCGGGCGACCCGGCCGCGACGCCGCCACCGACGACGGCAAGGCCACGCTCTCCGCGACGACCGCCGAACGCGCCGCCTCGGATCTGGGCCTGACCACGGCTCAGGTCCGCGCCGACTGGGACACCGCCCGCCTCGCCGGCCTCGTCGAGGTGCACGGAGACAGCGCGCGCCCCGGCTGGCGGCTGCGCGCCTGGAACCGCGACGACAGCGCCGTACTGCGCGGCTGGGTCGCCCTCTTCGACGCCTGGTCGCTGGCCACGCCGGAACCCGCCGACCAGGAGTCCGGCGCCGTCGGCGAGGTCGTCTCGGCCATGCCGCAGGTGCTCTCCTTCCTCCAGCTGTCCGCCGGGCCCGTCCCCGTGGACCAGCTCCTCGACCTGCTGCGCCAGCGCGTCACCGAACTGCGCACCGAGCGCTGCGAGGTCCCCTACGGCCCCGAGGACGGCGGCATCCCGAGCCTCAGGCCGGCCGGCTCCTCCGCCGACGCCGACCCGGCGGAGCCCGCCCGCGCCGCCGAACTCGCCCCCCTCCTGGACTGGGCCCTGCACGCCCTCGCCTCGGTGGGCGCCCTCACCTGCGGCGACGGCCATGCCACCCTGACCCCGCTCGGCAGCTGGGCGGTCTGGGTCAAGCTGGAGCAGATCTGCGTCGCCGCGCAGAGCCCGGCCGGCAACATCGAGGTCGCCGCCGAGGTGATGCTCCGCGGCTGCGCCCAGCTCCGCCCGAACGCCGCCCGCGCCGAGTACCGCGCCTGGCTCGCCGCCCGCCCCGTCGGCAGTGCCGTCGGCGACCTGCTCACCGCCGCCCGCGGCGAGGACGCCCTGCTGCGCGGCCTCGCCTTCGAGGCGCTGCGTGTCGTCGGCGCCCCCGCCGAGCCCGACGTCCGCGCCGTCGTCGAGGAGCCCGCCCTGCGGCCGTACGCCCTGCTGTGGCTGGCCGAGCACGACGGGGTGGACCCCGAGGACGCCCACGAGGTGCTCACCCGCGAGGAGGCCACCTGGCTGTGGGTCGACACGGCCGCGGCCGTCGCCGACCACGGCGAGGCGCCGATGCTGGTACGGCACCTGGAGTCCGCGCTCCAGCCGACCGTGCCCGCGCTGCTCGCCGAGGTCCGCTCCGTCGGGCACCCGCGCACCGTGCAGGTCCTGGTGGCGCTCGCCGCCGCGCATCCCGACCCGGCGCTGGCCAAGGCCGTCCGCCGGGCCGCCTTCCAGGTCCACACCGGCGGCTGAACCCGGCGCCGGCGTCAGCCCTGTATCTCGGGCGCGTACGTGCCGAAGCTCCAGATGTTGCCCTCGGCGTCCCGGGCCATGTAGTCCCGTGAGCCGTACTCCTGGTCCGTCGGGGGCATCAGGATCTCCGCGCCGTGCTCCACGGCCCGCCGGTGGTGGGCGTCCACGTCGTCCACGACGACGTACACCCCGGCCGGGCCGGCATCCTTCATCGCCGCGTCGAAGAGACCGCCGTGGCCCTTCGAACCGAGCATCACCGCGCCGTTGCCCTGCACCAGCTCGGCGTGGAGCACCGAGCCGTCCTCGCCCTCGAACACCGACAGCTCGGAGAAGCCGAAGGCCTCCGTGAGCTGCCGGATCGCCGCTTTCGCGTCCCGGTACAACACCGTCGGGTAGATGCTGGGGCGCCCACCGCTCGTGCCTGCCATGTCGATCACTCCCTCGTGATCCCCGTGCGATTCCTGCCGGAAATGTCACTCACCGCCCAGTCTGGCAGCGACCACCGACAACGCCCCGGACCGGGACACGGCGTGACCGGGACGCGGCGTCGGCGGAAGGTGTCGCACCGCGCCATGTCCCCGCTCCGGTACCCCAGGTCGAACCACGGCTGCCGCTGCGCCGCCGACCCGTGCGTCCACGCTCCCGGCGTCGCCCGCCCCCCACGTCCCGCGCGCGGGGACGCCACACACCACGGGCACCCATCGGACCGACTCCCGCGTCCACGGACCCGCCCCGGCCCCCACACCCCCTTTCCGCCCCGGCGCGGCCTCTCTCGGGGGTTCCCCGGCGCCGGGGGGCCCCGGCTCCCCCCCGGGGGCCCACCGTCCCCCCCGCCCGCCGGTCGCCGGTCGCCGGTCGCCGCGCATGACAACTCGCCTGTCGGACAACCCTTTCCGCAGTGGCGGCAACGACCCACCATGACAACTGCA
>NZ_JARGEF010000235.1:0-12759 GCF_033794725.1 Streptomyces sp. ID05-39B
GCCCCGCACAGCCCCGCGCACCCGCACGGCCCCGCGCCCCCGCCGCAAGCGGGACGCGCGGGGCCGTGGAGGGGTGATCGTTCAGCGGCCTTCGCCGGGGTCGGGCTTGATCACCTGGCCGGCGGAGGCCTCCTGGCCGCGGCCGAGACGGCTGTGGGAGCGGCCGTACAGGAAGTAGACGGCGAAACCGACCGCCATCCAGATCGCGAAGCGGAGCCACGTCTCGGCGGGCAGGTTGAGCATCAGCCACAGCGAGGCCAGCACCGACAGGATCGGCAGCACCGGTACCCACGGGGTGCGGAAGGCCCGGTGCAGGTCGGGGCGGCTCTTGCGCAGGACGATCACGCCGATCGCGACGACCACGAAGGCGAAGAGGGTGCCGATGTTCACCAGTTCGGCGAGTTCGCTCAGGGGGGTGAAGCCTGCGAGGACCGCGATGAGGACGCCGAGCAGGATGGTCGGCCGGTGCGGGGTCTTGAACCGCGGGTGGACGTGGGAGAAGAACCGCGGCAGCAGTCCGTCGCGGCTCATCGCGAAGAACACGCGGGTCTGGCCGAGGAGCAGGATCATGCAGACCGTGGTGAGGCCGACGGCGGCGCCGAAGCTGATGAAGCCCGCGAACCACGGGTGTCCGGTGGCTTTGAAGGCGTCGGCCAGGGGTGCGGTGATGGACAGTTCGGTGTAGTGCTGCATGCCGGTCACGACGATCGACACCGCCACGTAGAGGGCGGTGCAGATCACCAGGGAGCCGAGGATGCCGCGGGGCATGTCGCGTTGCGGGTTCCTGGTCTCCTCGGCGGCCGTGGCGACGACGTCGAAGCCGATGAACGCGAAGAAGACCACGGACGCGGCGGTGAAGATGCCCATGACGCCGAAGTTGGACGGTGCCCAGCCGAAGATCAGCTGGATGAGCGGTGACTGGAGGCTGTCGCCCGCCGGCACGTCCTGTGCCTTGGGGATGAACGGGTCGTAGTTGTCGCCGTTGATGAAGAAGAGGCCGGCGATGATCACGACGAGGACGACGGTCACCTTGATGGCGACGACGACCGAGGTGACCCGGGCGGACAGCTTGGTGCCCAGCACGAGGATGGCGGTGAGGACGAGGACGAGGGCTGCGGCGAGGATGTCGAAGCCGAAGCCGTCGGCGCCGTCCCGGCCGCTGAGTGCCTCGGGGAGATGCCAGCCGGCGTTGTCCATCAGCGAGGCCACGTACCCGGACCAGCCGACGGCGACCACCGCCGTGCCCAGCGCGAACTCCAGGACGAGGTCCCAGCCGATGGTCCAGGCGGGCAGTTCGCCGAGGGAGGCGTAGGAGAAGGTGTAGGCGGAGCCGGCCACCGGGACGGTGGAGGCGAACTCGGCGTAGCAGAGCGCGGCGAGGGCGCAGACGACGCCGGCCGCGACGAAGGCCAGGGCGACCGCGGGGCCTGCGTTGTTCCTGGCGACCGTGCCGGTGAGGACGAAGATGCCGGTGCCGATGATGACGCCGACGCCGAACACGGTCAGATCCAGTGCGGACAAGGATTTCTTGAGCGCGTGCTCGGGTTCCTCGGTGTCGAGGATGGACTGCTCGACCTTCTTCGTCCGGAAGAGGGCGTTGCTCACGGGTTTACCTCCCACGCTGTGTCGTCCCCGACATGATCGAGAGGGGGCTTAGTGCGCATGCCCCGGCACGGGCTCATTCACGCAAATGGGCCGGTTCCACCACTCTGTCAGCGGTGAAACCGGCCCGGTACGGGCGTGTCGGCGCGGGTCCCTTCGGGTGCGCGCGGGTCGCGTCAGTCGCGTGCGGGTTCGGCTTCGGCTTCGGCTTCGGCGGTCGCGCTGTCGTATCGCCCGTCGAGCCTGGAGACGAGGCCTGTGACCTGGCGGGCGATGTCGGGGGCGGTCAGGCCGATCTCGGCCATGACCTCGGCGCGGGTGGCGTGGTCGAGGAAGCGGGGCGGGATGCCGAAGTCGCGCAGCGGTAGGTCGACGCCGGCGTCGCGCAGGGCCTGGGCGACGGTGGAGCCCACACCGCCGACGCGGGAGTTGTCCTCGACGGTGACGACGACGCGGTGGCGTGCGGCGAGCGGTGCCATGGCCTCGTCGACGGGCTTGACCCAGCGGGGGTCGACGACGGTGGTGGAGATGCCCTGCCGGTCGAGGAGGCCGGCGATCTCCAGGCACATCGGGGCGAGGGCGCCCACGGAGACGAGCAGTACGTCGGGCCGGTCGGTGCCCGGCTCGCGCAGGACGTCCATGCCGCCGACGCGTCCCACGGCCGGTACGGCGGGGCCGACGGCGCCCTTGGAGAAGCGCACCACGGTGGGCGCGTCGTCGACCTGTACGGCCTCTCGCAGCTGGGCGCGCACCTGGTCGGCGTCGCGGGGGGCGGCGAGTCTGAGGCCGGGTACGACCTGGAGGATGGACATGTCCCACATGCCGTTGTGGGAGGCGCCGTCGGTGCCGGTGACGCCGGCCCGGTCGAGCACGAAGGTGACGCCGCACTTGTGCAGGGCGACGTCCATGAGGACCTGGTCGAAGGCGCGGTTGAGGAAGGTGGCGTACACGGCGAAGACGGGGTGCACGCCGGCGTGGGCGAGGCCCGCCGCGGAGACGGCGCCGTGCTGTTCGGCGATGCCGACGTCGTAGACGCGGTCGGGGAAGGCCTTGGCGAACTTGTCGAGGCCGACGGGCTGGAGCATGGCCGCGGTGATGGCGACGACGTCCTCGCGCTCGGTGCCGAGTTTCACCATCTCCTCGCCGAAGACGGAGGTCCAGTCGGCGCCGCTGCTGGCGATGGGCAGCCCGGTGTCGGGGTGGATCTTGCCGACGGCGTGGAAGCGGTCGGCCTCGTCCTGGAGGGCGGGCTGGTAGCCGCGGCCCTTCTCGGTGAGGCAGTGCACGATGACGGGGCCGCCGAAGCGCTTGGCGCGGGCCAGCGCCGATTCCAGGGCTTCGAGGTCGTGGCCGTCGATCGGGCCGACGTACTTCAGGCCGAGGTCCTCGAACATGCCCTGCGGGGCGATGAAGTCCTTGAGGCCCTTCTTGGCGCCGTGCAGGGTGTCGAAGAGGGGCTTTCCGACGACCGGGGTGCGGTCGAGGATGTCCTTGGTCCGGGCGAGGAAGCGCTCGTAGCCGTCGGTCGTGCGCAGGGTCGCCAGGTGGTTGGCGAGGCCGCCGATGGTGGGGGCGTAGGAACGCTCGTTGTCGTTGACGACGATGACGAGGGGGCGGTCCTTGGCCTCGGCGATGTTGTTCAGCGCCTCCCAGGCCATGCCGCCGGTCAGGGCACCGTCACCGATGACGGCCACGACGTGGCTGTCGCGTCTGAGGATCTCGTTGCCCTTGGCGATGCCGTCGGCCCAGCCGAGCACCGTGGAGGCGTGGCTGTTCTCGATGACGTCGTGCTCGGACTCGGCCTGCGAGGGGTAGCCGGACAGGCCGTCCTTCATCTTCAGCCGGGAGAAGTCCTGTCGGCCGGTGAGGAGTTTGTGCACGTAGGACTGGTGGCCGGTGTCCCAGAGCACCTTGTCCTTCGGGGACTCGAAGACCCGGTGCAGGGCGATGGTGAGCTCGACCACACCGAGGTTGGGGCCGAGGTGGCCGCCGGTCTTGGACACGGCGTCGACGAGGAAGGTCCGGATCTCCCCTGCCAGCTGGTCCAGCTCCTCCAGGCTGAGCCGGTCCAGATCGCGCGGTCCCCTGATGTGGGTCAGCAGCGGCACCCGTGCCTCCTTGCAGTAGAGCTGATCGAGCTGTTGCCGGGCTCGTCGAGTCTAATGTTCCGCCCCGGCGGGCGGCGCCCGCCCCATGCGTCGTGCGTCACGGATCGGCCGTACCCAGGATGGGGGCTTTCCATGACATGGCGGTCCGACCGATATGGCTGTGCGACAGGGCTGTACGACGGGGCTGTGCGACAGGGCTGTGCGACAGGGCTGTACGACATGGCTGTGCCCGGCACTGTCACAGTGCCGGGCACAGTGGGGTCCTGCGGTGGGCGCGCCGTACGACGCGTCCGTGAGCCGTCAGCCGCGGCCGGCGGCCTTCTGGCTCTTGCGGGAGATCGAGTCGATGACGACGGCGCCGAGCAGAACGCCACCGGTGATCATGTACTGGATCGAGGTGTTCATGTTCAGCAGGTCGAGACCGGTCTGGATGGACTGGATGACCAGCATGCCCAGGAGGGCCGACCACACGGTGCCACGGCCGCCGAAGAGGCTCGTGCCGCCGATGACCGCCGCGGCGATCGCCAGCATCAGCGTGTTGCCGCCACCGGCGTTCAGTGTGGCGCTGGCGGTCTGGCCGGCGAAGAACATGCCGCCGACCGCGGCGAAGCCACCGGCGATCGCGAAGACGGTGATGCGGATCATCGGCACGTTGATACCGGCGCGGCGGGCGGCCTCGATGCCGCCGCCGACCGCGAAGACCTGACGGCCGAAGGTCGTACGGCGGAGCACGAAGTCGACGATGACGAGCGCGGCCAGGAAGATGACGAGCGCGTTGGAGACGCCGGCCGCGTTGTTCAGTACGGCCGCCGCGGTGAAGGACGCGACGGCGAGGGCGCCGACGCGCAGCAGGATCTCGCTGGTGGGCCGGTACGGCACGCCCGCGACACGGCGGCGGCGCTGCTCACCGAAGGAGCCGATGAGCATGGATGCGACGCCGAGGCCGGCCAGGACGTAGGCGCCGATGATGGCCTGGTCCATGAAGAACGAGTTCTGGCCGAGCAGGTGGACCGGGCCGGAGTCGGAGGGGATGTTGATGGTGCCGCTGGAGCCCAGCAGCCACAGCATCAGGCCGTTCCAGCCGAGGAAGCCGGCCAGGGTCACCACGAAGGCGGGTACGCCGAGTTTGGCGAAGAACCAGCCGTGCAGGGCACCGATGGCGACGCCGGTGATGATCGTCAGCAGCAGCGACAGCCATGGGTTCATGGTGTGGTCGACCACGAACACGGCGAACAGGGTGGAGGCCAGGCCGCTGACGGAGCCGACGGACAGGTCGATCTCGCCGAGCAGCAGGACGAACACCAGGCCGATGGCGAGCATGCCGGTGGCCGAGAGGAAGAAGCTGATGTTCGAGAGGTTCTCGGCGCTCAGGAACCGGTCGTTCTTGAACTGGAAGATCGTCCAGATGACGATCAGGCCGATGACCACCGGCAGCGAGCCCAGCTCGCCGCCCTTGACCTTGCGCTTGAACTCGGTGATGTAGCCCTTGAAGCCCTCTTCGCGGATCAGCAGGCGCGGGTCGACGACGGTGACCGGGGCGGCCGTGGGGTCGTCGGCGGGGGCGACGGTGTTCTGGTCCTCCACCACGCCCTCGGTCTTCTCGGTCTTGGTGGTGTCGCTCTTCACGGTCTTGGACGTGTCGCTCACTTGGCCGCCTCCGCGGTGCGACGCCCCGCACGACGGGTCACGGCGTTCTCCGTGGCACCCGTGATCGCGGCGATGATCTCTTCGTGGCTGGTGTCCTTCACGGGGAAGGAGCCGTTGTTCTTGCCGAGGCGCAGGACGGCGACGGTGTCCGCGACCGCCTTCACGTCGGCCATGTTGTGGCTGATGAGGATGACGCCGAGGTCACGCTCGCGCAGCCGCTCGACCAGGTCGAGGACCTGCGCGGTCTGCTCGACGCCGAGCGCGGCGGTGGGCTCGTCGAGGATGACGACCTTGGGGTCACCGATCAGCGCGCGGGCGATGGCGACGACCTGGCGCTGACCGCCGGAGAGGCTCGCGATCGGGATGCGCACGCTCGGGATGCGGATGGAGAGGGTGGACAGCAGCTCGCGGGCGTTCTTCTCCATCGTCACCTCGTCGATGACGCCTCGGCGCAGCAGCTCGCGGCCGAGGTAGAGGTTGCCGACCACGTCGAGGTTGTCGCAGAGGGCGAGGTCCTGGTAGACCGTCGCGACGCCGAGTCCCTGGGCGTCGTGGGGCCTGTTGATGCTGACCGGCTTGCCCTCCCACTCGATGACGCCGTCATCGATGGGGTGGACACCGGCGATCGTCTTGACCAGGGTGGACTTTCCTGCGCCGTTGTCGCCCACCAGGGCGACCACTTCTCCGGCGTGGACCTCCAGCTCGACGTCGGTGAGTGCCTGCACCGCACCGAATCGCTTGGAGACTCCGCGCAACGCCAGCACGGGCGTAGCGGACACGTGAACCATCTCCTTCGCCGCCTGACCGGCGGGGATGCCGCGCCGTGAGACAGGCGCGGAAGGGTGTGCGTGACGCCGGCGGGTACGGGGCGTCGACGCACGAGGTTTACAAGATGAACATGCGCGAGTCCGTCGCACTTGGCAACGGTTCCGTCCGACGCCCGCCCCGGCAGCGGGGTGTGAAGGTGGGGCGGGCGTCGGAGGGGTCTCACGTGGCCGCCGGGCGGCCGGTGGCCCGGGTCCCTGGGGCGGGACCCGAGCGGGTGCGCGCGGGGCGCGGGGCCGCTACTGGAGGCCGGCGGCCTTGCAGGCGGCGGCGTACTCGGCGGTGCAGATCTCCTCGACCGTGTACACCTTGTCCGCGATCACCGTGTCCTTGATGTTGGCCTTGGTGACCGACACCGGGGTCAGCAGCTGGGAGGGGACCTTGTCGCCGGAGCCGCTGGTCAGCGTCTGGGTGGCGAGGGACTTGATGTCCTTGCCCTCCAGCAGGTTGACCGCGATCTGGGCGGCGGCGTCGGCCTCCGGCTTGAAGGCCTTGTAGACGGTGGAGGACTGGGTGCCGGCGACGATGCGCTGGATGCCCGCCAGTTCAGCGTCCTGGCCGGTCAGCGGGATGCCGCTGATCTTCGCACCCTTGAGGGTGTTGGCGATGCCACCGGCCATGCCGTCGTTGGCGGCGTAGACGCCCGCGATGTTCTTCGCGCCCAGCTGGGTGATCGCGGCGGACATCTTCTGCGCGGCGACGGTGTCCTTCCACAGGCCGGACTGCTCGTAGGCGATCTTGACCTTGCCGTCGAGGGCCTTGTGCGCACCCTCCTTGAACTGGCCGGCGTTCGGGTCGGCGTCGTCACCGTTGATCATGACGACGTTCGCCGAGGGGGTGGCCTTCGCGCCGAGGGCGTCGAGGAGGGCCTGGCCCTGGAGCTCGCCGACCTTGACGTTGTCGAAGGAGACGTACGCGGAGACGGGACCCTGCGCGAGGCGGTCGTAGGCGACGACCTTGACGCCCTTGTCCACCGCGGACTGGATGGAGGACTTGATGGCGGCGGAGTCCTGGGCGGAGACGACGATCACCTTGACGCCCTTGGTGACCATGCTGCTCATCTGCTGGGCCTGCTTGGCCGGGTCGGCGGCGGCGTTCGCGTACTGCACGTCGCAGTCGGAGCACAGCTCCTTGACCTTGGCCTCGAAGAGCGGCTTGTCGAACTTCTCGTAGCGCGCCGTGACGCTGTCGGGGAGCAGCAGGCCGATGGACTTGCTGTCGGAGCTGCTGCTGTCCGAGTCGTCGTCGCCCGCCTTGCCGCACGCGGCAATCGACAGGGCCATGGACACGGCGGTGGCGCCGATCACGACTCTACGCATCGTTGCGTTCATTGGGTTGTGCCTCCCTGACAGGGCCGCAACGCTGCGGCCGAGGTGGCTCGAAGTCAACTCGGCCGCAAGTTCGACGTCAAGAAGTAAATACTTAACGAGATGGCAACGGCGTCATGCGTTCTCTAAGTGAAGGCAGGCGTGGCGGCCGACAGGGTGCCGTCCAAAAGGGTCGAATCACCCATCTCGCTGAGCGCGAGGGCGAGTGCTCCGAGCACCTCGGCACGGCCGCCAAGTGCCCCTGGGAGAATGGTGAGTTGACGCGCCGCACTCGGGATCGCATAGCGGCCGACGGACTCCCTGATAGGCCCGAGCACCAGCTCACCGGCCTCGGCGAGATCACCGCCCAGGACCACCCGGCTCGGGTTCAGCAGGTTGCAGAGATTGGCGACTCCACTGCCGATGTGTCGGCCGACGTCGGCGATCACGCGACGGCAGCCCGGGTCTCCGTCCCTGGCCAGCCGCACGACTCCCTCCATCGTCAGGTCCGTGCCGTGGCTGGACTGGAGGAGCGGGAGCACATAGCGCGCGGCCGCGAAGGTCTCCAGGCAGCCCCGGTTTCCGCAGCGGCAGACGGGGCCGGACTCATCGAGTGTAATATGTCCGATTTCTCCAGCGGTGCCACCGGGACCCCGGTAGATCTTTCCCTCGATCACCAGGCCGGCGCCGACACCGCTCGCGACCTTGATGTAAGCAAGATCACGAACGCCTCTGCCGCTGCCCCAGACCATCTCGCCGAGGGCGCCGAGATTGGCGTCGTTGTCCACATGGACCGTCACGCCGAGCCGCTCGCGCAACTCCTCGGCGGGCTTGGTGCCGATCCAGCCGGGCAGGATCGCCGACGAACCGAGCGTGCCGGACACGACGTCGATCGGACCGGGGACACCGAGGCCCACTCCGGCGATCTTCGAACGGTCCACCCCGGTGGCCTCGATCAGGCGGCTGACCAGCTGTTCCGCCCGGTCGAAGCCCTGCGTCGAGGAGGCGTCCACATCCAGCGGCTCGGACTCCTCGGCCAGCACCTGATGGGCGAGGTTGCCTACGGCGACCCGTAGGTGCGTATGGCCGAAATCCACCCCGATGACGATGCCGGCGTCCCCGCTCAGGCTGACGCTGCGGGCCCTGCGGCCGCCCGCCGACGTGGGGGTGACCTCGACGGTCCCGCCGTCCTTCAGCTCTCGCACGATGTTGGATACGGTCGCCGCGGACAAGCCGGTCGACCGGGCGATCTCCGCCTGCGTCAGGGACCCGGCCAGACGCACGGCACGTACGACTCGCTCCAGGTTGGCTCGGTGCAGCGACGACTGCGACCCTGGAGTCTCCACGACGACCTCCTGCGCGCGGGACCGCTTCGATGAGGCCCCGTCTATGTCCAACTAGTGAACTCTAAGCTGAGCTGTTCGGGTTGCCTCCCGTCAAGAGGTTGAACACTAATCGCGTTTGTGCACACACCGGACGGTGCCGTTCCCGGAGTCGGGAACGGCACGCGTACGGGTGGCTGCGGAGCGCTACGCCGGCGTCCAAGTGATCAAAGGTCGAGGCGGGGAGCTACTTCAGCGCCCCCGCGGTCAGTCCCTGTACCACCTGCCGCTGGAAGACGATGTACGCCGCGAGCACCGGCAGCATCGCCATCACCAGGCCCGCAAAAAGTCCCGACCAGTCACCCTTGTAGCCCTGGCTGACGGCCAGCTGGACCAGTCCCTGGGTGAGGACGCGCTTGTCGGGGTCGGTGTTGAGAACGGTGGGGAGCATGTACTGGTTCCACTGTCCCAGGAAGTTGAAGATCCCCACGCTGATCAGGCCGGGCTTGGCCATCGGCACCATGATCTGGAAGAACGTACGGCTGTGCGAGGCGCCGTCGACGAACGCCGCCTCCGCCACCGACGAGGGCAGCGTGCGGAAGAACGCCGTCAGGAAGAAGACGGTGAACGGCAGCGAGTACGCGATGTAGACCATGATCAGGCCGTGGATCGTGTTCAGCAGGCCCATGTTGTTCACCACGTAGAACAGCGGGACCAGCGCGAGCATGATCGGGAAGCTCATGCCGCCGACGAACAGGTAGTAGATGAAACGGTTCCCGGGGAAGTCGAACCGGGCCAGCACGTACGCCGCCATCGAGCCCAGGACGAGCGTGCCGATGAGCGAACCCCCTACGACCAGCACGGTGTTGAGGAAGTAGTCGCTCATGTTGGCCTCGGTCCAGGCCCGTGACCAGTTGTCGAAGTGCAGCTTGTCCGGCAGCGACCAGGGCGAGCCGAAGATGGCGCCGTCGTCCTTGAAGGAGGTCATCACCGCCCACAGCAGCGGCAGGACGACCATCACCGCCCACAGGACGAGGATGCCGTGCGAGAAGGCGTTGAGGACCTGCCCCTCCTTCTTCGGCCGGGGCTCTCCGCCGCCCCGCGGAGCGTCCGTCTTGGTGACCGCAGCGGGGGCCGGGGGCTCTGTGGTCTTCTCGATGCTCATGATCAGTACTCCAGCCGCTCACGCCGGCCCAGCCGCATCACCAGCGCGGCGAAGGCCAGCGTCACGACGAGCAGGGCGACTCCGATGGTGGTGGCGTAGGCGGCCTGACCGTCACGGAACGCCTTCTGATACACGTAGAGGACCATGACGGTGGTCGAGTAGTCGGGGCCGCCGGGGCCGGTCGTCATGATCTGGACCACGGCGAACGACTCGGCGCCGAGCGCGAGGATGCCCATGTAGACCCAGCCGGACTGCACGGTGTCCCACAGCAGCGGCAGGGTGATGCGGAAGAACGTGGTGGCGCGGCCGGCGCCGTCGAGCAGTGCCGCCTCGTAGAGGTCCGCCGGGATCGACGCCATGCCCGCGGAGAACAGCACCACGAAGAAGCCGACCGTGGACCAGACGAGCACCGCCATGACGCACCACAGCGCGAGATCCGGATCGCCCAGCCACAGCGGCTGCACGCCGTCCAGGCCGATCCCCCGCAGGAACGAGTTGATGGCGCCGCTGTCGGGGTTGTAGGCGAAGGCGAACAACAGCGCCACGATGGCGATCGACAGCACCTGCGGAAAGAAATACACGATCTTGTAGAAGGACGAGCCCCGGACGCCGGAGATGACCGGGCCGCCCCTTCTCTTCCGTCCGCCGACATTGATCATGAAGGCGAAGAACAGTGCCAGACCGATCGTCACCAGCGGCAGCACGACCGCGAACATCAAGCTGTGCTGCAAGGACTTCCAGAAGATCTCGTCGTCCAGCATCCTCCGGTAATTGTCCAGGCCGACCATCTCGAATTCGGGGCTCAGACCGGTCCAGTCCGTGAACGAGTAGTAGATGGACTGGATGAACGGCCACACCACGAAGAGCGCGTACAGTCCCAGGGGCAGCGCCAGGAACCCCACGATGAACCGGTACTTGCCGTGCTGCATCGCCACTCCGGTGTCGTGATAATGCCGGTTACTGGTGCTTGTAGTGCTTGATCGAAGTGTCCTTGGCGGCCTCGTCGGCGTATCCCTGGATCTTTTTGATCGCCTCCGCCGGGGTGAGCCGGCCGGCCATCATCTCGCCGAGTCCGGAGACGCCGATCTTCTCCTTCTGCAACTGCACGTACCAGTCCTGGAGCCGGGGGTTCACCACGTTCTGGCCGGCCTTGTCCAGCGCGGCGACACCCGACTTGAGGCCGGGGGTGAGCGTGATGCCGTCGGTGCCGCCGTTGTAGGCGGTCAGCGACTTGACCTTCGAGGTGAAGTTCCTCGAGGACGCCTCGCTGAGCATGATGCGCAGTTGCTCCATGCCGCCGGCCGGGTTCTCCGCCTTGGCCGGGACGACGAACGGTTCACCGCCGGAGGCCCAGATGGTGCCGAACGGCAGCTTGTCGGAACCGTCGAGTCCGGTCGGTGCGGAGACGGCGAGGCCGAAGTCGGCGGGGATGACGTTCGCCGACTCGTTCTCCACCCAGGAGCCGTTGGGGATGAACAGTGCCTTGCCCTTGGCCCACGCGGTCTGCGACTGGATGTGGTCCAGACCGGGGGTGCCGCGCAGGATGTAGCCCTTCGCGTACAGCTCGTAGTACGCGTCGAAACAGGCCTTGACCGCCGGGTGCTTCCAGGCGTTCGGCTCCAGGTTGTCGATGGCGTCGAGGACTTCACGGCCGCCGACCTTGCCGATCATCGGGTAGAGCGAGAACGGGATGTAGTACGGGTACTTGCCCGCGTACGTCCAGCCCGCCATGCCCTTCTTCTTGGCCTTCGCGCAGACCGCGAGCATCTCGTCCCAGGTCTCGGGATACGTGGCGTCGAGGGAGTCCAGGGCCTTCTGCGAGTACCAGACGCCGTACACGGTGTACGCGTAGTACATGATCCAGACCGGGTCGCCGTCGAACTGGCCCATCTCCACGATGCCGGGGCGCAATGTGTCGCGGACCTTCTTGGCCGGGTCGTCGTAGGACGGGGCGTCCAGCAACGGGGTGAGGTCGGCCAGCTGGCTCTTGCCGACCAGGACGCCCATGTCCATCTGCTCGGCGCCGGAGTTGTCGATGAGGTCGGGCGGGGTGCCCTGGTTGAACCGCGGCTGGAGGGTGGACTGGATCTTCTGGGTGGCCGCGAACTTCACCTTGGCGCCGGGGAACCTCTGCTCGTAGATCTTTACGGCGTCCTCGGCGTACTCCTTGCCGAAACCGCCGTCGAACAGGACGAATTCCATCTGGGCGGTGTCATTCACGCCGAGCGGGTTCTTCTCGGTCTTCTTACCGGTTTTGGCCTTGCCCTTGTCGCCGCCGCCCCCGCTGCTGGCGCAGGCGGAGAGGAAACCGACCGTGGGGACGGAGATCAGTCCGAGCGCGGCCGATCTCCTGATCAGATCGCGGCGGCCGACGCCGTGCGAACCGCGGTTCTCGGCCGAATCGGACGCAGAAGTGGATCCCATGCTCAAGTCCTCGCCTTCTCCAGGACTCAGGCGGTGAACCGGATCCTTCCCGGCACCGCGGTCAGGTCAAGCAGGGTCGTGCGGATCGGGTGAATCGCCGACAGGTATAGTCCACTTCCCGCCACCGGACAAGATCGAATGCAAGGTTGGCCATGGGTCTTTTCCGAGTTGAGACCTGGCGGAAATATGAGCACACCACGACCTGCTCGCCGGAAAATCGCCGGACATGCGGCCGGGGAGGGCACGGAGCGCAGGCTTGAACGCGGGTTCGGCTGTTCCTTATACACATCTCCGAGCCAAAGAAAAAGGCGGAAAAGTTGATTCACGTCTTCGCCTTGAAAAAAAAAAAAAACAAAAAA
>NZ_JARGEF010000236.1:0-12747 GCF_033794725.1 Streptomyces sp. ID05-39B
GGGCGGGGCCTGGGGTCGCGGGTGGGTGTGGCGGTGGGCCTCGTCGGCCTGTTCCAGGGCCGCCAGGGTGCGGGCGGTCTCCGCCGTCGTGGGGCCCGTGGTGTCCAGCCACCAGGAGACGGCCGCCGGGTAGGCGCCGGGGTACAGCGCGGCGCAGGTGCCCGGTACGGGCGACGGGGGCGGGGTGCCGTGCAGGTCGTCCAGGAGGGCGTGCAGAAGCAGGGGGTTGCCCGCGCCGGCGTGCACGACGTCGGCGGTCCAGTCGTCGGGGGCGGTGGGGAAGGCGTCCCGGACCAGTGTGGCCGCGGCGGTGTCGGTGAGCGGGGCGAGGGTGTGGGTGCGGACCAGGGACGGGGAGAGGGTGTGGGTCAGGCCCGCGGGCCGGGGGTCGATGTCGTACTGGCTGCGTTCGGTGGCCACCACCAGTACCGGTAATCGGTCGACGCGGCGGGCCGCCTCCACCAGCCAGCGCCGGGAGGCCTCGTCGGCGAGGTGGACGTCGTCCACCGCCACCAGTACGGGGGACCGGGCGGCGTACGAGCGCAGCAGTCGCCACAGCCGGGCCGCGCTGCCCCGGTCGTCGAGGCCGGGGGCGAGGTCGGCGAACTCCGGTACGGGGCCGAGGAGATGGAGGACGGCGGCGAACGGTACGGCGGTGTCCTCGGGGGAGCAGCGGGCGCGCAGCACGCGCAGGCCGCGGCCGGCCGCGTGAGCGGCGGCGGCCTCCAGCAGGGCGGAGCGGCCGGTCCCGGTGGCTCCGCGCAGCAGGACGAAGCGGCCGCCGCCCGCCCTCGCGCGCTCGGCCTCGGCCGCGAGCAGCTCGTGCGCCTCCTCGCGTTCCCGCAACGGTCCGGTCATGCCTGCCTCCTGGGCTGGACGGGGTTTCCCGCGCGTGGGTTCCGACGGGGGCGTACGGTCCTTGTGGCGATGCTCACGGCGGGGCGCGGAAGATTCCACGGACTCCGCACCTCACCCCCTGCAACCACTCTGACCTGCTGCGATGTCCGTACTCGGCGTTTCTCGTGGTGGCCGCTCCGCTGGTCTCGTGGTGCGCCTCGTGGTGCTCCACGATTGCGCCGGCCCCAGCGGTCACAGAAGTGTGGAACACGTCCTCCCGCCACCGGCCCGCGCCGCATGGCGGGCTCGTGAACAGGGGGAAACGGTTGCTCAACACACCCCGGACATCCGACACCACCAGCGTCGTCACCCGCGCCGCACATGCCGGTACGGCCCTGGGGAGCGGCGGCGTCTCGCGCCGTACGCCCGTCTCCGTGCAGGCCTGCGATCCGCTCTCCCGTGAGGGAGCCGTCAGCCAGCTCCGCTCCCGGCCGGAGGTCGAGATCCGGGAGGAGTCCGGCGTCGGCACGGTGGCGCTGCTGATCGAGGACTCCCTCGACGAGGCCGCGCTGGCCCGGCTGCGCCGGGTCGTGCGCAGCGAGGGCGGGCGGGCCGTGCTCGTCGTGGGCACGATCCGCGAGAACGAACTGCTCGACGTGATCGAGTGCGGGGTCGGCGCGATCGTCTGGCGCCGCGAGGCCACCGCGAACCGGCTGGTGCAGGCGGTGACGGCCGCCGCGCGCGGCGACGGCGACCTGCCCGCCGATCTGCTCGGCCGGCTGATCAGCCAGGTGGGCAGCCTGCACCGGGGCGCGGCGAACCGGCCCGGCGCCCCCTCGCTGGGGCTGGCGCCCCGTGAGGTGGACGTGCTGAGGCTGGTCGCCGAGGGCCTGGACACCGGAGAGATCGCCAGCAAGCTGTCCTACTCCGAACGGACCGTCAAGAACGTCATGCACGGACTGACCACGCGACTTCATCTACGCAACCGGGCACACGCCGTGGCATATGCCCTCCGCGAAGGCTACATCTGACCGAACGGGCACTCGAAGGCGGATACGCGGGCAGCACTTTCTGCCCGCCCGCCGACCCCGGCGCGCCTGCGCCCCGCCCGGCCACGGCGGCACACTCGGCCGGATGGGCCCCGCGGGCTCGGGACCGGACGACGGGACCGCCGAAGAGAGCCGCCCGGCACGGCGGTCGAGGAGCGTACGACAGTGATCCACGAGGTGGACGAGGTCCTCAAGGGCCTCCTCGGCGGCGGCGCGCTGACGGGCTCCGACATCGACGTGTCCTTCGAGGCACCGACCCGCGACTGGGCGGCCCGCCGCAACGCCCCCACGATCAACGCCTACCTGTACGACATCCGCGAGGACGTGGCCCGGCGGCAGCGCGGCCAGGTCGCGGTGCGCGACGAGCGGGACATCGTCGTACGGCGCCGCCAGCCACCGCGCTGGTTCCGGCTGTCCTACCTCGTGACGGCCTGGACCCGGACCCCGCAGGACGAACACCGGCTGCTGTCGGCCGTGTTGGCGACCCTGCTGCCGCGCGAGCTGCTCCCCGCCGACGAACTCCCGGGCGCACTGGGCACGCTGGGCCTCGCCGTGCCGCTGACCGTCGCCGGGCTGCAGTCCGAGTCACGGTCACTCGCCGAGATCTGGTCCGCACTCGGAGGCGAACTCAAGCCGTCCCTGGACCTGGTGGTGACCGCGCCCTTCCCGGCGTACCCCGAGTACGACGCCGGACCGCCCGTCACCGAGGGCGCGGCCGTCCGCGTACACGGCCTGGACGGCGACCCGTCCGCGTCCGGCGAACGCGCCCACCGCCCGCACCAGGTGGCGGCCGCCCGAGAGGCCCGCAAGCGCCCGTGACCGCCATCCCCCCGCCTCCCCCTCTGCTCGCGCGGGTGACCGAGCTGCGCGAGCGGGTCGCCGGCCTGGTCGACCACCGCGCCGCCGGCGACCCCAGCGCCGACGACCCCCTGCGCGGCCTCTACCTCTCCGAGGAGGCCGTACGGCACCTGCTGACGGCCGAGCCGCCCGCTCCCGCGCCCCCGGACACGGTTCCGGCGCCCGCCGACGGTGACCCGCTCGGCCTCCTCGCCGTCCGGCTCGGCCTCACCTCCCTCGACACCGCGATCCTCCTCATCGCGCTCGCCCCCGACCTCGACCGGGGCTTCGAGCCGCTCTACGGCTATCTCAACGACGACGTCAGCCGACGGCGGGCCACCGTCGGACTCGCCCTGGAACTGTGCGGGGCGCCCGCCCACCTCGCGGCGGCACGCGCCCGCTTCCACACCTGCGCACCCCTGCGCGCGCTCGGCCTGCTGGACGTCGAGGAACCCGAACGCCCCTTCCTGTCCCGCCCGTTGCGTGTCCCCGACCGGCTCCTCGCCCACCTCCTCGGTGACGACACCCCGGACGCCGCCCTGCACGGCCACCTCCTGGCCATGCCGGACGTGCTGCCCACCGACGACGCCGACCACGCCGGCTTCGTCGTCCGGCTCGCCGCCCGGCTGCGGCACGGCCCCCTCAGCGTCCATCTCCGCGAACACCGCGAGGGCGACGGGCTGGCCGGCATCGCCGCCGCCCTGGCCTCGGCCGGCCTCGGCGCCCTGCGCTACACCGGCCCCGAGGACCGCGTTCCCGAGCTGCTGCGCGAGGCCCGGCTCGGCGGCCGGGCAATCGTCCTGTCCGGCCTTCCCGAGCAACCGGCGCCGCTCGTCGGCGCGTTGACGGCGGCGAGCGATGTGACCGTGCTGCTGACCGACCCCCGCCCCTACGACCCGCACTGGAGCGCCCACGACCCGCTGGTCCTGGACGCCCCGCGCCGGCAGGCGGGCGGGACGGCGGCCTGGGCGGCGGCGCTCGGCCCGCAGTCCGGCGCCTTCGACCTGGCGACCGCCGTCGCGCCGTACCGGCTCGGCGGGGAACGCGTCGCGCGGGCCGCCCACGGTGCCCTCGCTCTCGCCGCCTTCGACGGCGGCCCGCTCACCGCCGCCCACGTCCGCCTCGCCGCCCGGCAGCAGTCGGCATCCGGGCTGGAACGGCACGCCCGCCGGATCCGGCCCGACGTCGGCTGGGAGGACCTCGTCCTGCCCGAGCGGCCGCTGACCCAGCTGCACGAACTCGCCCTGCGCGCCCGCCACCGCGACCGCGTCCTCGGCGACTGGCGGCTCAGCGCGGGCGGCGGCCGGGGCCGGGGCGTCCTCGGCCTGTTCGCGGGCGAGTCCGGCACCGGAAAGACCCTGTCCGCAGAGGTCGTCGCCGCCGAACTCGGCCTGGACCTCTACGTCGTCCAGCTCTCCTCCATCGTCGACAAGTACGTCGGCGAGACCGAGAAGAACCTCGAGCGCATCTTCACCGAGGCCGACCGCACCGACGCCGTGCTGCTGTTCGACGAGGCCGACGCCGTCTTCGGCAAGCGGTCCGAGGTCAAGGACTCGCACGACCGGTACGCCAACATGGAGAGCGCCTACCTGCTCCAGCGGCTGGAGTCCTTCGACGGCATCGCCCTGCTCACCACCAACCTGCGCGCCAACATCGACGAGGCCTTCACCCGCCGCCTCGACCTGGTCGTCGACTTCCCGTTCCCCGACGCCGAGCAGCGCGTGGCCCTGTGGCGGCACTGCCTCTCCCACGTGCCGTGCGCCCCCGGCATCGACCCGTCCCCGCAGGCCAAGGACTTCGAGCTGGCCGGCGGCTCGATCCGCAGCGCCGTCGTCACCGCCGCCTACCTGGCGGCCGGGCGCGGGGAACCGGTCGGCGACGGGGACCTGATGGAGGGCGCCCGCCGCGAGTACCGCAAGGCGGGCCGGCTGGTGCCGGGCGGGGCGGGCTGGTAGGCAGGGCCCGAACCGGACTGGGGGCGGGCTACTTCACCCGCCACTTCTGGTTCGGGGTCCCCGCGCAGGTCCACAGCTGGAGCTTGGACTCGTTGCCGGTGCCGTTGTCCTTGACGTCGACACACTTGTCGGCCTGCGGATTGACCAGGTCGCCGGCGGTGCTCATGACGAACTGCTGGGCGGGGTTGCCGCTGCACCGGGCCAGCTGGATGACCGCCCCGTCCTCCCGCGAACCCCAGGCGACGTCCATACACATGCCGAGCGAGCGGACCGTGCCGTCGCCGTTGAAGACCCACTTCTGGTTGGCGGTCCCGGAGCAGTCGTGGATCTGGAGCGGGGTGCCGTCGCGGCCCTCGCCGTCCTGGGAGCCGGTGACGTCGACACACCGGCCGGAGGCCTGCCCGATGATCAGCTGCCCCGGCACCGGCTTCGGGTCGGCCTCGGGCTCCGTACCTCCGCCGGTCGTACCGCCGCCGCCGCTGCCGCCCGATCCGGACGAGCCGGTGGACCCGGAGCCGCCGGTGTCCTCCTTCTCCTCCGGGGCCGACGGGGCCTCGGGGCTGGGCAGGGGCGCGGCCGAGGCGTCGGTCTTCGGCGCGGACGGCGCCGACTCGATGGGGCTGGGCAACGCCGTGGAACCGGCTTCCGCGAGTTTCTCGGTGGCACCGCTGCTGACGGCCGGCTTGTACGTCAGCCAGATCATGACGAACGCGATCGCCAGCGCGACGCTCACGCTCAGCGCGGTCGCCAGCCAACGCGGCAGGAACCCGCGCTGCACGAACGTCCCGTCCACCGCCAGCGGCACCACACCCGACCGCTGCACGGTGAGGGCGTACGGCCGCTGCTCCTTGGACCCGAACCAGATGATCTCCCGGGGCCGAAGGGTCGCCTCGACGAACGCCGCACGCCCCGGCTCGATCTGTACGTTGCCCGGCCGGATGTCGTACGACAGGTGGTCGCCGGTGTCGGCCCCCGCGACGGACGCCGTCAGCCGGGTGTTGCCGAGGTTGTCGATCGCGAGCCGGGGCCGGCCCCGGAACCGTCCCTTCACGGTCGGCGGCACCAGCTCGGCACGCACCTCCGTGAACGGCGTGACCGTCAGGTTCCCCTCCGCAACGGTCACCGCGTCCGGATGCTCGGTCGGCGTGATCCGCACGGCGTACGGATTCGGGCCCGCCGTCGCGTCCGGCGTACGGGGAGGAGCGAACGTCAGCTCCACCGTCCCCGTCGTACCGGGAAAGAGCCGCAGGGTCGGCGGCTCCACCGTCGTCCAGGGAGCCACACTCCCCACCGGCTCGAAACGGTACTCGTCGACGACATCACCGGTGTTGCGCACCCGCAGCCGCACACGGGTGCTGCCACCAGGGTCCACCGTCGCGGAAGCCGGTTCCAGGGAAGTCCACAGAGTCACCTGTCGACGCTAAGCCGGGAGGCGGCGGCCCGTCAGGAGGCTCAGGGGCAGTGCCGCTGCCCGAACGGGACAGCCGGCATGCCCCGTTCGCGGCCCGCCACCCGGCTCCCGCCGCCCCCGTGTCCCGTCACACGGTGAGGCGGATCGCCTCCAGGTTCTGCGCCTCCTCCATCGGGCTGCCGCCGTACATCCAGTCGCCGGGCTTCGTGCAGCCAAGGCCCATCCAGCCCTTGTTCGCGACGTAGGCGTTCTGGCACACCGAGCCGTCAGTGGCCTTGATGGTGAAGCCCTGCAGCGGGGAGACCGCCTCCTTGGTCGACCCGATGTACATGTCGATCCCGTCGGCCGCCGACGACCACTTGTCGCCCGTCAGCCACTCCTCGACGACATGGGCGCCGTTGCCCGCCGTGCCCTTGGTCCCCGCCACGGCGATGTTGAGCGCCTTGACCGGCAGGTCCTTGCCGACGGTGCCCGCCTCGGCGCCGTCGCACACCGGGTCCTGCCAGCCGCGGTCGGCGACGTAGGCGCGGTAGCAGATGTGCCGGCCGTCGCTGCGGGCCGCCAGCTCCTGTACGGCCGTGGCGGCGGTCCGCTCCTTCGGCTTCTCCTCCTCGCCCCCATCGCCCTCGCCGTCGCCTCCGCTGGCCTCGGGGCTGGGCGAGGCGGCGGGCTCCTCCGCCGGCTTCTCCTCGGGGGGCGGCGGCGGGCTGGACCGCACGTTGCCCGGGGCGCTCGGGCTGGGCGGCGGGAGCGTGCTGACCCCGGCCTGCTCCAGCTTCTCCGCGGCGAGGCTGCGGACCTGGGGCTTGTAGGCCAGCCAGATCATGACGAACGCGATCGCCAGCGCGAGACTCAGGCTGAGCGCGGTGGCCAGCCAGCGCGGCAGGAACCCGCGCTGCACGAACGTCCCGTCGATCTCCAGCGCCTGGGCCCCGGACCGCCGTACGGCCAGAGCGTATGGCTGCTCCTCCTTCGACCCGAACCAGATGATCTGCCGGGGGCGCAGCGTCGCGTCGACGAAGACGGCCCGGCCGGGCTCGATCTGTACGTTGCCCGGCTGGAGGTCGTACGACAGGCGGTCGCCGGTGTCCGCGCCGCTGAGGGAGGCGGTGACGCGGGTGTTGCCGAGGTTGTCGATCGCGAGCCGGGGCCGGCCCCGGAACCGTCCCTTCACGGTCGGCGGCACCAGCTCGGCACGCACCTCCGTGAACGGCGTGACCGTCAGGTTCCCCTCCGCAACGGTCACCGCGTCCGGATGCTCGGTCGGCGTGATCCGCACGGCGTACGGATTCGGGCCCGCCGTCGCGTCCGGCGTACGGGGAGGAGCGAACGTCAGCTCCACCGTCCCCGTCGTACCGGGAAAGAGCCGCAGGGTCGGCGGCTCCACCGTCGTCCAGGGAGCCACACTCCCCACCGGCTCGAAACGGTACTCGTCGACGACATCACCGGTGTTGCGCACCCGCAGCCGCACACGGGTGCCGGCGCCGGGGTCGACGGTCGCGGAGGCAGGTTCAAGAGAGGTCCACAGGCTCACCCACCTCACGCTAAGGGGTCCCTGCGACGCCGGTCAGAGGCCTGGGGGCAGCCCCATGTGCCCTGCCGCCCGGGGGAGTTGCCCTCGGGCCCCCGAATCAGCCGCGGCCGACCGCGGCCCTGCCCGCATGCCGCCGGCGAATCCCGTCAGGCCAGGCGATCGGCGGATCCGGGGCCGGGGACACGCCGTGGATCCGGTGGATCGCCGGCCCGGATCCGCCGATCGGCGCCCGCCTCGACCGGACCGGACGCGTACCGCTCGACCTGGCCGCGCGGTCGTGGCAGCGCTCGCGGGCGGGTGCCGGGATCCATCGCAGGTCGCCGTCACAGCCGTACCCGGGGAACGGGTCGTTGCTGCCGCTTCGGCCGGCTCGGCAGCATCGCGGTCGGCGAGGACGGTCAGCGGGCGGAAGCAGGGCGTCAGCCGACAAGGGCCGAGGCTCCGCACCCGCGTCTGCGCACCGGCCCGGCCGTTGCCCGTGAGGGCAGTCCTCCTGCCCCCACTTCGGCACCGGAGGCCGTTTCGGCGGACGCGCTTCGCGCGTGACCGTGAGAGACGTCCTGACGCGTACCCCGAGGAGAGCACAGCATGCCGTCCTACCTGTCGCCCGGCGTGTACGTCGAGGAGGTGGCCAGCGGCTCGCGCCCCATCGAGGGAGTGGGTACCTCGGTGGCGGCCTTCGTGGGCCTCGCCCCGTCCGGCCCTCTGAACGAGCCGACCCTGGTGACCAACTGGACCCAGTATGTGGCGGCGTTCGGTGACTTCACCGACGGCTACTACCTCGCGCACTCGGTCTACGGCTTCTTCAACAACGGCGGCTCGGCGGCGTACGTCGTCCGGGTCGGCGGCAGTCGTGGGGGCGCCGCCGGTGACGCCTCCCCGGCCGCCGTGACCGGTTCCGCCGCCCCCGCTGCGCTGCCCGCGGGCGAACCCGCGCAGCTCGGCACGTTCACGGTGACCGCCAACGCGGCCGCCGTCTCCGGCGGCCCGCTGACCGTGGAGGTAGCCGACCCGGAGGGCGAGGGCCCCGCCGAACGCTTCAAGCTGGTCGTGCGGGACGGCGAGAAGCCGGTCGAGACGTTCGACGTGACCGCGAAGAAGGGCGGCCGCAACTACGTCGTCACGCAGGTCAAGGAGCGCTCGAAGCTCATCACGGTGGCGGAGGCCGCGCCGTCGGCGCAGCTGGCCCGCCCCGACAACCAGACGGTGACGCTGGCCACGCCGCCCGCCGCCCCGGCCGCCACCGGCACGCAGGCCCCGCAGTCCGCGGGCCCCGCCCAGTACCTCGGCGACAGCGCCGACCGCACCGGCTTCGGCGGCCTGGAGGCCGTCGACGAGATCTCCATGGTCGCGGTGCCCGACCTGATGGCCGCCTACCAGCGCGGCGCGATCGACCTGGAGGCCGTCAAGGCGGTCCAGCTCGGCCTGATCGCGCACTGCGAGCTGATGGGCGACCGCGTCGCGATCATCGACCCGCCGCCGAGCCTGAACGCCCGCCAGATCCGCGTCTGGCGCCAGGAGACGGCCGGCTACGACTCCAAGTACGCCGCCCTGTACTACCCGTGGATCAAGTCCTTCGACCCGGCGTCCGGCCAGTCCCGGCTGATCCCGCCGAGCGGCCACGTCGCCGGCGTCTGGGCCCGCAACGACGCCGAGCGCGGCGTCCACAAGGCCCCGGCCAACGAGGTCGTCCGCGGCGCGGTGGACCTGGAGATCCAGATCACCCGCGGCGAGCAGGACCTGCTCAACCCCATCGGCGTGAACTGCATCCGCGCCTTCCCGGGCCGCGGCATCCGCGTCTGGGGAGCCCGCACCCTGTCCTCCGACCCGGCCTGGCGCTACCTGAACGTCCGCCGGTACTTCAACTACCTGGAGGAGTCGATCCTGATCGGCACCCAGTGGGTGGTCTTCGAGCCGAACGACCACGCCCTGTGGGCGCGGATCCGGCGCAACGTGTCGGCGTTCCTGGTCAACGAGTGGCGCAGCGGCGCCCTGTTCGGGGCCCGGCCCGAGGACGCGTACTACGTCAAGTGCGACGAGGAGACCAACCCGCCGGAGTCGGTCGACGTCGGCCGCGTCATCTGCGAGATCGGCATCGCGCCCGTCAAGCCCGCCGAGTTCGTCATCTTCCGGCTGGCCCAGTTCTCCAGCGGCAACGGGGAGCTGGAGGAGTAACCACTCCTCCCTCACCCCCCTGTCAGCAGCCAACTCCCCCAGAAGGACAGCAAGATGAGTCTCCAGCCGGGTGACGCTCTCACTTCACACAATTTCGGGCTCCAGATCGACGGCGTGATGGTCGAGTACCTCGCCGAGGTCAGCGGCCTCAGCCTGGAACAGGACGTCATCGAGTACCAGCAGGTCTCCGCGCAGGGCAAGCCGGTCACCAAGAAGCTGCCGGGCGTGAAGAAGGCCGGGACCTGCACGGTCGTACGCGGTATGACGCAGTCCGCGGCGTTCAACACGTGGATCACCGAGTCGATCAACGGCGTGATGGGCTCCGCCCGCAAGAACGCCACGATCATGGTGATGGACTACCAGAACAACCCGGTCAAGCGGTACAACATGCGCAACGCCTGGTGCAGCAAGATCGACACCAGCACGGTGAAGGCCGGCGAGGCCGCCGCACTGACCGAGACGGTGACCATCACGTTCGAAGAACTGGTCATCGAGTAATGCGACGTTCCGTTCTGCGGGCGGCGGCGCCCGCGGGCGGGGAGCAGGAGAGCACCCCGCTCCCGCCCGCGGCGCCGGCGCCCGCGCCGGTCGTGCAGCAGCGCCTGCGGACGGAGTTCCCCTTCGAGCTGCCGCGCGGCTACGTCGACGAGGCGGGCACCGTCCACCGCGACGGCGTGATGCGGCTGGCGACCGCGCGGGACGAACTCGTGCCGCTGCGGGACATCCGTGTCCAGGAGAACCCGGCGTACCTGTCGGTGGTCCTGCTGGGCCGGGTCATCACCCGCCTCGGCACGCTCCCGCTCGTCCACGACGGGATCGTGGAGAACATGTTCGCCTCCGACCTGGCGTTCCTCCAGGACTTCTACCGCCAGGTGAACGCGGAGGGGCATACCCGCGCGACCGTCGAGTGCCCGCACTGCGCGGAGCCCTTCGAGGTCGAACTCGGCGGGAGCCGCCTGGGGGAATCGTGACGTACGCGACCGACCGGCTGCACGAGGAGATCGCGTACGTCGCCTTCCACTTCCACTGGGGCCACGACGAGATCCTGGACCTGGAACACCACGACCGCCGCCGCTACACGGACAGCATCGCGTCCCTGGTGACGCGCGCGGAGGGCTGAGCGATGGGCTTCCTGGACCGCTTCCGTCGCCCGGCGGATCACTCCGTGGGTGGCGGCGCGTCGGCGCCGGGGCCGGGGCCGGATGTACCGGGTGCCGATACGGCGTCGGGGGCCGGTGCGGACTCCGTGCCGGTACGTCCGCGTCCCGCCGCCTGGTCCACGTTGCCGCCCGTGCAGCGGGCGGCGGGGAGCGGGGACTCGGCGGGAGTCGCCGACGCCGGTTTCGGCAGCCGGCTGGCCACCTGGCGCAACCCCTCCTTCACCGGCTCGCCGTCCCCCGCGGTCCTGGACGGCCGGTCGGGCGGCCTGCTGGACCACCTGACATCGACGCCGACACTCCCACCGGGGTCAGCACCGGCCGTCTTCGAGCGCCCGGCCGCTGTGGTGCCGGTGGCGGGCGCGGCACCGGGGCCCACGCCCTCGGTGCGCCCGGCGCCTTCCGCACGGCCCACGACCGTGAGGCCGGCACCATCGGCTCCGCCCGCCCCCGCGGCTCCCGCGCGGGGCATCCGCGTACAGCCCGCCCCGCCCCGCCCCGCGGCGACACCGGCTCCGCTGACCAGGTCCACCGCCGCGCCGGTACAGCGGCGCACACTGCCCGCGGCACGCGTTCCGTCCGCCCCGGTCCCGGCCGCCACCGGTACCGGCGCAGGCACGGAGACCGGCGACGCACCCACGGCACCCGCGCCCGGCAAGGAGCCGGTCCCACCGGCCTCGCCGCGCCCGGTGTCCGAGACACATGAGCCGGTGACACCGGTTGCCCCGGTCACACCGGTGGTCCCGGTGGTCCCGGTGGTCCCGGTGGTGCAGCGGGCGGGAGTCGCGGGGGCCGAGGGCGGGGGCGGAGCTGGTACGCCGGTGAGCCCGCGGTCCGCCACCTCCTCGGAACCGGCGACGACTCGGCCGAGTTCCGCGGGCGCCGTCCGGCACCCCGGCCCGACTGTCGTTCCCGGCCCCTCGGCACGGCCCGGCGCGGCTCCGGGTCCGGGTCCGGGTCCGGCGGCAGGTCCGGGTCCAGGTCCCTCTCCGGCTGCGGCTGCGGCTGCGGGTTCCGCTCCCGCTCCGGTGGCTGCCGGGACTTCGGGGAGCGGGCCGAACCCCGCCATCGTGCACCGTGCGACCGGCGTGCCCGCCTCGACACCGGCCGGCCCCACCCCTGTCGAAACCCCGCGGCCCGCCTCGCCGTCACCCTCGGCCGCGACTGAGCCCGGCGCATCCCACGGCCGACCGCGGCCAAGTGCAGGGCCGACGCCGGGCGCCACACCCACCTCGGCTGCCGGGCCGACGTCCGGTGGCGAGCGGCCGGCGTCCGGTGCCGGGTCCGTGCCTGCCTCCGGTGGCGGGCCCCTGCCTGCCTCCGGTGGCGGGCGTACGCCGGGTTCCGCGCCCACGCCCGGTGGCGGGCGTACGCCGGGTTCCGCGCCCAGGCCCGGTGCCGGGGCTCCGGGGGACGCTCCGAGCCCCGTCGTCGCACAGCGTGCGACCGGCGGGCCCACGCCGGCACCACCCCTGCCCGCCCCCGGCCGAGCCGTCGGGGCGGCTGCACCGTCGCCCGCCCCACCGGTCCCGCCCAGCACCCCCGATGCACGGCCCGGTTCGGCTGCCACGCCCGGACCGGGTGCCGCACCCGCCTCCAGTGGCGTGCCCGGGTCGGCCGGCGCGCCTACGCCCGGTGTCACGCCATCGTCCGACGCCAGGACTCCGGCGGACGTGCCGATACCGATACCCGTCACCACACAGCGTGCGACCGCCGAGCCCACGAACAAGGCAGAAACCTCGTATTCCCTTTTCGTCTTGAAAAAAAAAAAAACAACAACAACAGACCAATT
>NZ_JARGEF010000237.1:0-12674 GCF_033794725.1 Streptomyces sp. ID05-39B
GGGACGGGGTGGAGGCGGCGCTGGACGAGCTGTACGCCACCGCGCCCGCCGGTTTCGTCGCCCGGCGCGAGGAGCTGGCCCTGCGGGCCCGCTCGGACGGGCGCGCGCAGGACGCCCGCCGTATCCACGCCGCCCGCCGGCCCTCCCTGGCGGCCTGGACGGCCAACCTGCTGCGGCGCTCCATGCCGCAGGAGAGCCGGCGGTTCCTGGAACTCGGCGAGGCGCTGCGCGAGGCGTACGGGACCCTGGACCGCGCCGGGATCAAGGAGCTGTCGGTGCAGCGCCGCAGTGTCGTCGCGGCGTTGTCCGCGCAGGCCGCGCGGCTCGCCGCGGAGGCCGGGCAACGGCTGTCGGGCTCGGTACGGCAGGAGGTCGAGGCGACGCTCCAGGCGGTGCTGGCCGACCCCGGCGCCGCCGAGCGGTGGGCCGCCGGCCGGCTGGAGACCGCCCTCACCCCTCCGTCGGACCTGCTCCCGGGCAGCGCCCCGCCGGGCAGGGCGGCCCGCACCGCGCCCGCACGGCCTGCGGCCCGCGCCCCGGCGAAGGACGAACTCGCCGAGCGGCGCCGGGAACACGAGCGGCAGCTCGCACGGGCCGAAGAGGCGGCCGAGGCCGCCCGCGAGGCCGAGCGGGCGAAACGGCGCGGTGGCGGCTGAACCGGTGGCCACGCGGCCCTCGCCTCCGCTCGCCGTCGCCCGTGGTACTGGGGGACGGGGCACGGGTTTGTCGGGACCCGAGGGCGATCGGGGATGCCGCGGTGGACGGCGAGTACGGCGGGTGGTCGCCGTGCCCGATCGGCGGGCGGGGCGCGGGAGGCGGATATTGAGGAGGAGGGTGTTCCTTCCCGTCCCGGGCGGGACGCCGACGGCCGCACACGGAGCGGGAGAGACGGTGGACGCGTCGAGAGAGGCGAGCGGGTCGTCCGCGGCGGGCGGTGAGGGCCGTACGGCGCCGCCGCTGCGCTGGTCGATCGTGGTGTCCTGGCTCGTCGCCGTCACGGTGGTGCTGGCGGTGACCGGGGTCTTCCTGGGCCGCGAGACCAGGCTCGCCCCCTTCCTCGTGGTGCTGCCCGCGCTGATCGCCGGACGCGGCAGCGTGCGCCAGACGGCCGTGGCCTCCACCTGGGTGACGGTGATGATCGCCGGGGCCCTGTTCGACACCGCGGAGGACACGATCGGCGACGCGACGGCGACCGTCGTCTTCGCGGTCGTCTTCAACGGGCTCAGCGTCGCGCGGGCGGCCCAGCGGGTCCGCAGCGAGCGCGAGATCGCCCGGCTGCGGTCCGCGGCGGCGGCGCTCCAGCGGCAGTTGCTGCGGCCGTTCCCGCTGATGACGAACGAGCTCATCGTGCACGGCCTCTACCAGCCGGTGGAGGAGGACAGCCGGGTGGGCGGTGACGTGTACGAGGTGGTGTCCTCGCCGTACGGCAGCCGGGTCTTCATCGCGGACGTGCAGGGCAAGGGGCTGCCCGCCATCAGCGCGGCCTTCTCGGTGCTCAGCGCCTTCCGTGAGGCGGCCGTCGCCGAGCCCACCCTGACCGCGGTGGTCGACTCCCTGGAGGACGCGGTGCTGCGGCACAACTCGTTCGCGGCGCAGGCCGGCGAGAGCGAGCGGTTCGTGACGGCGCTGGTCCTCGGCATCGGCTCGGAAACGGAGGTCCAGGCGATCAACTGCGGCCACGTCCCGCCGCTGATGCTGCACGGCGACCTGGACGGCCCGGTGCTGAACGACGAGCCGTGCGTTCCGCTGGGACTCGACGCGTTCTCTCCGGCGCCGCGTACGGTCGAGTGGTTCGCCTTCCCGCGGGGCGGCACGCTGCTGCTGTGCACCGACGGGGTCACCGAGGCGCGTGACCCGTCGGGGACGTTCTATCCGCTGCAGGAGCGTGCCGCGGCCTGGGGCGGAGTCCGCCCCGGCGACCTGCCCGCGACGGTCTACCGCGACCTGCGACGCCACGCGGCGGGCGCCCAGGGCGACGACACGGCTCTGATGGTGCTGCGCAGGCGGCCCGGCGGCGAGGTGGAGTAGAGGGCACGGGGGCCGGTCATCGCGGGGTGTCGGCGTCGCGGTCGGCGCGGCCTCCGGCGCCCAGGAGGCCCGTGGGGTGCAAGGGCTTCTCCGTCTGCGTGCCGGGCAGTGCGCGGCGAGTCGCGCGCAGGACCAGGGACGGCAGGGCGGGCCGTGCCAGTTGTGCGAGGCGCAGCCAGGCGGGCACGTAGACGGCGGCGCTGCGGCGTTCGACGGCGCGGGCGAGGGGTTCCGCGACGGCGTCGACGGGGTGGACGCGTCGGGCGGGCGCCGGCAGGTGGGCGCGCAGTTCGTGCAGTACGGCGTGGCGGTCGGCGTCCCGGATCAGATCGGTGTCGGTCCAGCTCAGGTAGGCGATGCCCACCGCGACACCGTGGTGGGCCTCCTCGGCCCGCAGCGCGTGCGCGAAGGCCTCCACGCCGGCCTTGGCGGCGCAGTAGGCACTCATCATCGGGACGGCGCCGAGGGAGGCCAGGGAGGCGATCTGGAGGTAGTAGCCCGCCGTCTCCCGCAGGTCGGGCAGGAACGTGTGGGCGGTCAGGGCGCTGCCGGTGAGGTCCACGTCGACGACGCGACGCCAGGACGCCATGTCCTGCCGTGCGAAGGGACCGCCCTCGGCGATGCCGGCGTTGGCGACGACGGCCGACGGCGGTCCCAGTCGGGCACGGACGGTCTCGGCGGCCTCCCGGAGGGCCTCTTCGTCGGTGACGTCGGCCTCGACGGCGAGGGCCGGGGTGGGCAGTGACGCGGCGACCGCTTCCAGGGCCGGCCGCTCGTGGCCGAGCAGGGCCAGGCGGGCGCCGCGCCGGGCCAGGGCACGGGTCTGGGCGGCGCCCAGGCCCCGCGCGGCGCCCGTGACGACGACGGTGCGGTTCTCCAGAGGGCTGTGCGCCCGTGGCATGGCTGGCTCCGATCGTCGGCCGGACCCGTGGCCGGTCTCAGGTGGGCCGTGCGTGACCGGCGCGGTCCCGGTGGGTGAGGGCACGTTGGAGGCCGGCCAGTCCGGGGGGCCGGTTCCGGCGGAGCGCCGCGCGGGCGGCGTTGGCGCCGGGCGCGCCGTGCACGCCGCCGCCGGGGTGGGCGCCCGCGGAGGCGAGGAACAGGCCGCGGACCGGCGTCTCCGGCCGTCCGGTGCCGGGCAGGGGACGGAAGACCAGCTGCTGCTGGATGCCGGCGGTGCCGCCGTTGATGGCGCCGTCGCGCAGATTGCCGTCGAGTGCCTGGAGAGTGGGCGGGGCGAGGACGCGGCGGGCCCGGATCAGCGCGCGGAAGCCGGGCGCGAACCGTTCGACCTGGCGTTCCACCCGGTCGGCCATGATCTCCTGCTCCCTGGGGTCCCAGGCGCCGGTGAGGTCCTCGTCCCCCGCGTCGGAGACGACCTCGTGCGGCACATGGGTGTACGCCCAGGCGGACTCGGTGCCGTGCGGGGAACGGGCCGGGTCGGCCGTCGTCATCTGGCCGAACAGGCAGAACGGGCGGTCGGGGATCTGCCGCATCGCGATCTGCGCGGCGAAGCGGGTGAGTTCGTCGAGGCCGTCGGCCAGGTGGACGGTGCCGGCCCGCGTGGCCGGTTCGGCCCGCCAGGGCACGGGGCCGTCGAGGGCCCAGTCGACCTTGAAGGTGGCGAAGTCCCACTCGAACCGCTCGAGGTCGGCGAGCAGTTGGGCCGGAAGGTGTTCGCGTTCGACCAGTTCGCCGTAGAGCGCGGGGACGGAGACGTCCGCGAGGACGGCGCGGCGGGCGGTGAGTGTCCCGCCGTCGGCGGTGCGCACGCCCACGGCGCGTCCGTCGCGGACGACGACCCGGTCCACGCGCAGTCCGCAGCGCAGGGTGCCGCCGCGCGAGCGCAGCCGGCGCACCAGTGCCTCGGTGAAGGCGCCGGCTCCGCCGGCCGGGACGGGAAAGCCGTACGTCTGGCCGAGCATGGACATCAGCCAGCCGAAGCCGCCGCTGCCGGCGGCCTCCGGGGCGAGGTCGGCGTGCAGCGCGTTCCCGGCGAGGAGGAGCCTGCCGCCGTCGCCGCCGAACTCCTCGGCGCCCAAGCGCCGCACCGGCAGCAGGAGGGTGCGGGCCAGCCGGAGTCCGCCCCCCGCGCGCAGCCGGACGGCGAGCCGGGCGCCGGCCCGCAGCGGCGGGAACGGGGTGAACAGGGCGTCGAGGAGGTCGGGGCGCAGCCCTTCCCAGATCTCGTGCAGCCGTCGCCAGGCGGCGCCGTCCCCGTCGTGGAAGGTGTCGAGGGAGGCGGCGGTGGCGTCGATGCTCCGGTCCAGGACCGCGCACCTGCCGTCGCTCAGCGGATGGGCCAGGACTCTGGGAGCGTGGCTCCAGCGCAGGCCGTGGTCCTGAAGGCGCAGGCCCGACAGCACCGGGGAGGCGGCGGCGAGCGGGTAGAAGGAGCTGAAGAGGTCGCTGACGAAGCGGGGGTCCACGCCCCGGTCGTGGCGTACCGCGCCGCCGGGTTCGGGCTGCTCCTCGACGACGTCCACGCTCCAGCCGGCGTCGGCCAGGAGGTTGGCGGCGACCAGGCCGTTCGGCCCGGCCCCGATCACGACGGCGTCAGGCATCGCCGTCCGCCCGTACGGGCACCGGGCCCGGCCCGGTGTCTGGGCTCGGATGCTCGCACACCTCGGCCAGCCGGGCGAGCATCGTGCGGTGGCGGAGCTGGATCAGTGCTTCCACGCCCGCGTTGTGCAGGGCTCCGCCCACGCCCTGCAGGGGGTGTTCGTCCACGATGACCAGGCAGTGCCTGCCCCAGGGGCGCAGCTCGACGGCGATCCGCGCGGTGCCGAGCGCACCGGCGCGGGCCTCCAGCTCCAGGGAGACGCCCTCCTCACAGCGCCGTACGACGGTCTGGTTGGTGAGCCGGACGGGTCCGAACCGGACCTCGTAGCCGATCTCCGCGCCGACCTGGGGCCACTGCCCGAGTACCGGGTGGGACTCCGCTGTACCCACCACCCAGTCCGCGTACCGGTTGCCGTCCGCGAGGACGGACCACACCCGCCGCGGGGATGTCTTGATCAGCCGATGCCGAACCGCCACGACGACCTCCTGTGCTCGCCCTTCGCTCACCGCCAAGTGCCCCTGTCGGCGGCGGTCAACCGGGGTGGGGAGAGGTTTCTGCGGCACGGCTCCCCGGTCGGGGCGGTCCGGCACCGGTGAGGGAGGAGGCCCACGTGGTGCGGGGCGTCAGATGCGGCCGCCGGTGAGCCGGGTGATCGGGCCGTGGGTGTGGCGGCCGGCGCGCCGGCCCGCCGCGTACGACGCGGCCGTCAGCACGGTGACGCCGGCACCCACCCCGGCGGCGACCAGCTTGCGGTGGGCGATCACCGTCCACGCCGTCCTGGCCGTGGTGGCGACCTGCCCGCCGGCCGTTTTGGCGGTGGCCGCGACCTGCCCGCCGGCGGACTTGGCGGTGGCCGCGACCTGGTCGGTCTTCGCGGCGAGTGCCTGGCGGCCCGCCTCGACGCCGCGGGCCGCATGCTGGGCGGCCTCACCGGCCGTCCCGGCCGCATGCTGGGCCTTGGAGCCGGCGGCCGACGCGGTGTCGTCCGCCTTGTCGGCGGCGCCCTTCGCGGCCCGTGCGGCGGGGGCGGTCGCCTTGTCCGCGGCGCGCCGTGCCTTGGATGCGGTCGCGCGCTTGGTGGCGCGCTCTTCGTTCGTCTCCGTGTTCGGTTCAGTCATGGACTTCGCGTTGCCGCTCGCCCGGACCGCAAACCCGGCGCGGCACACGCCTGCCGTCGCCGGTGAGGTGAGGGGGCGTCAGGGCGACCACGTGGGCCGGCGAGGACTGTTGCCCACGCGGGCCCACGCGCACCATGGTTGCGCACCACGGGTGCTCCGCCCGAAGGTGCCTGTCCTTCACCCGTACGCCCCTTCGCGGTTCGTCCGCACACCAAGATCCTCCCGCCACGGCCTGCGCCGCCACGCTCGCGCCCATGCCCCGGGGTGCAGGATTCCCACGTTTCCATGACCCATGAGCGGGACCCTGACGCGGCGGATCCCGGCCGGGTGGAGAGGGCGGTGGAGCTGCCGGCGCCGGGCGGACCCTGCGGACCGTCCGGCCACCCGCTCCGTGGCGGCCCGCCGTCGAAGCTCACCCGCCCGGTGGGCCCATCCCGTCGCCCTTGAGGCGTTCGAGGTCGGAGGGGCGGACCTGGATCACGACGACGGCGATCACGGCGGCCAGCAGCGTGCAGACGGCCGCGACCACGAAGCCCGCCGACACGCCCGCCGTGAGGATCTCGTCGGCCCAGGGCGAGGGGAGGTCGCCGGTGCGCTGGAAGCGCAGGCGTTCCGCCGGGGTCGCCTGGGACAGGAATGCCGGGATCTGTTTGTCCGCCTCGTTGCCGCTGGCCGTGCCGAACACGGTGACCAGGATGGACAGGCCGAGTGAACCGCCCACCTGCTGTGTGGTGTTGAGCAGCCCCGAGGCCGCGCCGGTCTCCCGGACGGACACGTTGGACAGTGCCATCAGCGTGAGGGAGACGAACTCCATGCCCATGCCCAGGCTGAAGACCAGCATCGGGCCGAGCACGCTGCCCGCGTAGGTGGAGTGGACGTCCGTCAGGGTCAGCCAGCCCAGTCCCGCGGCGGCCAGGATCGCGCCGACCACCATGAAGGGTTTGGGGCCGTACGTCGGCAGGAACCGGGAGGCCAGGCCCGCGCCGACGGCGATGACCACGCTGACCGGGAGGAAGGCGAGTCCGGCCTGGATGGGGCTGAAGTCCAGCACGTTCTGCACGAACAGGGTGAGGAAGAAGAACATGCCGAACATGCCGGCGGCCAGGCAGAGCATGATGCCGTAGGTCCCCGCGCGGTTGCGGTCGGCGAACATGTGCAGCGGGGTGATGGGCTGCCGGGAGCGCCGCTCGACCAGGACGAACACCGCGAGGAGGACGACGGCCGCGGCGAAGGAGGCCATGGTGAGCGCGTCGCGCCAGCCCTCCTGCGCGGCCCGGATGAAGCCGTACACCAGCAGGACCATGCCGACGGTGGAGGTCGCGGCGCCGGCGAAGTCGAAGTGGCCGGGGTGGCGTTCGGACTCCTTGATCCAGCGGGGTGCCGCGAGGGCGATGAGCAGGCCGATGGGGACGTTGACGAAGAGGACCCAGCGCCAGTTGAGCCACTCGACGAGGATGCCGCCGGCGAGCAGTCCGATCGCGCCGCCGCCCGCCGAGACCGCGGCGAACACGCCGAACGCCCGGTTGCGCTCGGGTCCTTCGCGGAAGGTGGTGCTGATCAGGGCGAGGGAGGTCGGGGAGGCGATGGCCCCGCCGACGCCCTGGAGGGCGCGTGCGGCCAGGAGTTGGCCAGGTCCCTGGGCGAGGCCGCCGAGGAGGGAGGCGAAGACGAACAGCAGTACACCGAAGATGAAGACGCGCCGCCGGCCGAGGATGTCCCCGGCCCGGCCGCCGAGCAGCAGTAGTCCGCCGAACGTGAGCGTGTAGGCGTTCACCACCCAGGACAGGTTGGTCGTGGAGAAGTCCAGGGAGCGCTGGATCTCGGGGAGCGCGATGTTCACGATGGTGATGTCCAGGACCACCATCAGCTGACACGAGGCGATGACGAACAGCGCCATCGGATGCCCGCCGCCGCCCGGCGGCCGGGCGGAGGTCTGGGACGCGGAAGTGGGCTGCGGAGAAGTGCTCATAGCGTGTCGCCCGCGCAGGGGCGGGCCCCTGGGAGAGTCAGTGAACGGACACATCCACTGTCGTGGTCACCGTTCGACGGTACGCCGCCGTCCGGAGCGTCACCACTCGATCATCGGGGGCGTCACCCTCTTCGCCGCCGCCCGGTCGACGGGGCCGTCATCGCCCGGTCGTCGCGGGCCGGCCGGCCCGGCTCTCGTCCGCGCTCTGCCGTCGCGGGCCCGTCCACCCGGGCGTCGGGCATCAGGCCTCGCGCATCGGGCATCGAGCCCCGCCAGGCATCGGGCGTCGCGCATCGGGCATCGGCGTGCCAGGACTCCCCCGTGGTCCTGGCACGCCGCCCGCCGTTCCGGCGGTGTCCGCCGGAGAGTCACCAGGATGCGCCGGAGCCGGGGGGCGTGTCGTTGGCGAGGCGTCCACGGTCGGTTGGCGGAGCGTCTCCGGGCCCGCCGGGCGCGGGGTGTTCGCGGGCGCGCAGCTCGCTGGGCGGGATGCCGTAGGCGGTGCGGAAGGCACGGGTGAACTCGGCGGCCCGCGGGAAGCCCCAGCGTGCGGCGACGGCGTGGATCGGCGTCGCACTCCGGGCGGGATCGAGGAGTTCGCGGCGGGCGTGTTCCAGCCGCTGGTCGCGGATGTAGGAGGCCACGGTGAGGCCTTCGGCCCGGAAGAGGCGGTAGAGGTGGCTGCGGGAGATGTGGTGGGCGGCGGCGACGGTCGCGGGGGTCAGCTCGGGGTCGGCGAGGTGGTGGCGGACGAACGCCTTGACGCGCAGGACGAGGGTCCGGTCGTGGCTCTCCGGCGGCAGGCTCAGGTCGGCGTCCAGGGCGTGCGCGAACGCCGCCGAGACCAGGTCGGCGACGACGGTGGCCAGGCGGGGGCCGTCGGAGGGCCGGTAGACGGAGGTGTCCGCGGCGAGCCCGCGCAGGAACTGTGCCAGCAGGGCGCCGATGCCGTCCGTGGCCGCGATACGGCGTCCCATCACCTGGTCGGCTTGCCGGCCGGGCAGCGGGATCTGGGCGCGGGGGATCTCCAGCCCGACGATGGTGACCGGGTCGGCTCCGGTGTGGATCTCGAAGGCCTGCGAGGAACTGCTGATGTGGAAGTCGTTCATCGTGTAGACCGCCTGCCGGCTGCTGCCCCAACTGGCCGCGCCCTCCCCCTTGAGGAGCAGGGAGAGGTGGTAGACCTCGGGGTCGGAGGCGCGGATCAGCTTGGGGGTACGGCGGAAGACCAGCGGGTCGAAGGTGGCCGGCCAGACGGTCACGTCGCCGAGGAGGATCGCCCGCTGGCAGCCGTCGTAGTCCGCCGCGCGGTCGCTGCTCAGCTGCATCGGCGCGTGGGTGCGGCCCATGCGCTGGACCCAGGCCTCGAAGCGGTCGGCCGCCGGGAGGTCCTGGGTCCGGAAGACCGACTCGTGCACCACGCGGGCAGTCAATCACACCGGTGATCGCGGTGAGTTGGGGGCGGTGACCGGGCGGTGACCGTGCCCGGCGGGAGGAGCGGCGGGAGGTCAGATCACCGACCGCCATATTACTGAACCGTAACCTACCGACGGCTACCCCGGGTAACCCCTTCGCGGTTACCGTCCTGACAGTTCGTCTAAGAGCGCAGCTCCCCAGCGCGTTCTTGCGTACGGCACGCGACGGCGGTGGGACGACCGGCGCCGTGAGCCGGGCGGTCCGTCCTCACCGGACCGCGCGTCACCCGAGCCGCAGAGGAAGGCTCGGCCTCCCTTCTCCCCCCGGAGGTCCGCCATGCCCGCCCCCACCCGCCTGCTCGCAGCTGCCGTCACGGCCGCCGCCTGCCTCGGCACGCCGGCCGCAGCGGCCGGCGCCCCGACGGCCACGGAACCCGTGGTCTCCCGCGGGGTCACCATCCCCGCCTTCTACACTCCGCCCGCCTCGCTGCCGGCCGCCGACGGCGCACTGATCCGCAGCGAACGTCTCCCCCTCGCCCTGAGCCTGCCCGGCATCAACGGTCCGCTGCCCGGCCGGGCGACCCGCCTGATGTACAGGTCCACGGACTCGGCGGGCCGGCCGATGGCCGTCACCGGCGCCTACATCGAACCGACGGTCGCCTGGAAGGGCACCGGACCACGGCCGCTGGTCGCGGTCGCCCCGGGGACCATGGGACAGGGCGACCAGTGCGCCGCCTCCCTCGGCCTGGAGCGTCCGCTGCTGCTCAACGGGCAGACGCTGTCGGTCGGTTACGAGGTCCTGGCCATCTACCGCCTGCTCGCCCGCGGTGTCGCCGTCGTCGTCACCGACTACACCGGCCTGGGCACCACGGACCGGCTGCACACCTACGTCAACCGGGTCGACGAGGCCCACGCGGTACTGGACGCCGTCCGCGCGGCCCGCGCCCTCGACGGCACCTCGCTCACGGACCGCTCCCGGGTCGCGCTGTTCGGTTACAGCCAGGGCGGCGGGGCCACCGCCGCCGCCGCCGAACTCCAGCCGTCGTACGCCCCCGACGTGCCGCTCGCCGGCACCTATGCCGGGGCGCCGCCCGCCGACCTCGTCGCCGTGACCGCGGCCATCGACGGCAGCGATCTCGCCGGGGCGCTGGGCTGGTCGGTCAACGGCTTCCTGGAGTCCGATCCGGAGTTGAAGCCGATCGCCGACGCGCACCTCAACGCGGCCGGCCGGGCGGCCCTCAAGGACCTGTCCACCATGTGCGTGGGGGACGCCCTCCTCGCCTACAACTCGGCACGCAGCACGGCCTGGACGACCGACGGCCGTTCCCTGGGCGCCATCATCGAAGGAGAACCCGCGCTCAAGGCGTTTCTGGCCGATCAGCGCATCGGCAGGCTCAGGCCCGCGTCACCGGTGCGGTTGGCGACCGGCACCGCCGACAACCTCGTACCGCACGGACAGGCCCGGGGCCTCGCCGTCGCCTGGTGCGCGAAGGGGGCGGACGTCACCTACAAGCCGGTCGTCCTGCTGCCGCTGGGCAACTCCCTGCTCAACCACTTCGCCCCGCTGCTCACCGACCAGGGCGAGGCGATCTCCTGGCTGACCGACCGGCTCGACGGCAGGCCCGCCGGCTCCAACTGCGCCACCCTTCCCTACAAGCCCTGAGGCGGGCGCACGACGGCCGCCGTCCCCCTGGCCGGACACCGCCCAAGGGGACGGCATCGTGGTCGAGGCGGAGATCATGCGTTGCCGGTGTCGCCGGGCACCGGTTCCGGGCGCCGCGGTGCACCCCCTGACGGACGGGGTGTCGGCCGTCGCCGGTGCGGCGTTGCGCGTCCGCGACGACCAGAGCGCCACCGCGCGCGGCCGACCGCCGCCTGCCGTCTGCCGACCGCCGTCCGCCGTCTACAGGCCGTCGAGCAGCCCCAGCCGGGCGACGATCCGCTTGCCGACCGGCTCCCGGACGACGTCGACGTCCTGGGCCACGGCCATCACGATCTCCAGGCCGTGCTGCCCCACTCTCGTCGGATCCGCCTCGCGCGCCGTCGGCAGCGCCGGTTCGCTGTCCCAGACCGCGATCTCCACGGTGGCACCGGCGATGCGCAGATGCAGCAGGACCGGGCCGGGCGCGTAACGCAGGGCGTTGGTCACGAGTTCGCTCACCACGAGCTGGGAGAGGTCCAGGGTGCGGGCCGACACCGGCACCCCGTGCTCGCGCTGCACGCTCGTGAGGAACGCGCCCGTCAACTCCCGCGCCCCGGCGATGCAGCCGCTCTTTCCGTCCAGCGCCACCGTTGTCTCGACCCGGCCCCGCTCGGGACGCGGGGAACCCTCGCCGGGAGGGACAGGTTCCATGCGGACCGCCTTCATTACCCCGTTCATGACCGCGCGCATACCCCCGAATCCCGCTCCTACGCCCCAGCCGCACCACGGCCCGAAGGCGCCGGAACGGGCGCCCGTTCCCGGCGTCCGGCGCCGTACCGCGTCCCGGCCGTCACCAGGACGGTTCCCGCGGCGAAGCCGACCGCGACCGTTGATCCAGCTGCGGCCGCCACGGCCCGGGCAGGTGGTGCCGTCGTCGCGGTGGTGCCGTCGTCGTGGTGGTGCCGTCGTCGCGCACGCAGTCGATCGTCCGCCGATCTCGGTCGCCACACCCTCCCCATGGCCATGACGCGGGCCACTGCCCCCGCGTCACGGCCATGTCACCTTCCTTGGCGTCAGCCGATGTGGAAGCTGTCGCCGTACACCTTCCAGTCCAGGGGCGGCTGGAGGTCGAGGTTGCCCTGGCGGAGGAAGACGCGCTGGGCGGTGTCGACGCGGCTGGTGTCGCTGTGCGCCTCCTCCTGCTTCATGGCCCACACACGCGCGTCGAGGAAGGCATGGAGGTACGCCGTCTCGTCGCCGCCCCGGGCCGGGGGCTTCGCCCTGGACAGGGCGCGCCGGCGGATGCTGCCGAAGCTCGCCGAGTCGCCGCCGTCGCCGTGCATGACGATGGCGTCGTAGTACGCGAACTGGCCCAGGACGCGCAGGCCGTCGGCCTTGGCGCGGCGCACGGCCGGGTCGAAGTAGACACGGTCGCGTTCGTCGTTCTGTGCCTGTTGGAACGCCGTGTCCTGGGCCGCCGTCCTCCAGTCCCGCGGGTAGTTCGGGTCGAGGCCCTGGTGGGAGTCGGTGCCGTCGACCGCGCGCAGGGCGGGGAGGTACTTGGCGAGGACGTTGCCGGGTTTGCGGGCGGCGTACAGCTCGACGAGGTCGAGCATGTCGCCGGTGCCGGAGCAGAAGCCGATGATGCCGGCGGTGTAGCCGCGGCCGTCGCCTATGTCCTCGATGTACTTGTACTGGGCCTTCCAGTCGAGCGAGGAGTTCTCCGCGCTCGACACCAGCTTCATGGCGATCTCCTTCTTCGCCGGGTCGTCCAGGCCAGGCACCGCGAGGAGTCGGGGTGCCGCGGACGCCTGCGGGGAGGCGAGGATCGGCGTTGCCGTCAGGGCGGCGAAGAGGGCGAGCACGGTACGGCGGGACGCGGCGGTCGGGTCCTGCGCGCCGGGGGACTTGCTGTCTCTTATAAACATTTCCGAGCCCA
>NZ_JARGEF010000238.1:0-12644 GCF_033794725.1 Streptomyces sp. ID05-39B
CCGGAGGAGTGGTGCCCGGAGGGGTGGTGCCCGGCGACCACCCCGCCGGGCACCACCCCTCCGGGCACCACTCCTCCGGCGACCCCGACCGACACGGTCCACCACCTGGAGGACGCGGGCACGGCGAAGCTCACCACCATGGCGGGCGACGCGTTCGGCGACCGGATCACCACGCGTACCGAGACCAAGGCCGGCACGGCCGTCGCCAAGGTCCGGGTCCGCTTCACGATCGTCGGGGACACCGATGCCACCTTCGCGGGTGGCGAAAGCGTGGCCGCGGTCATCACCGACAGCCGGGGCATCGCCACGGCCCCAGCCCTGCGGGCGGGCGAGAGGACCGGCACTTTCACGGTCCGTGCCACCGTCGTGGGCCGTACGGTCGCCGCCGTGAACTACTCGGCCACCGTCACCGCCCGCGCCGCCGACGCCCTGGCTCCCACCGGCGCGGCCTCGGCGACCTGTGTCGCGGGCGGAGAGTTCGCCGACCAGGTCGAGCTGAAGGCCACCTACAAGGGCGCCGTTGCGGGCATGGTCGCGGCCACCGCCACGCTCGTGAAGTCGTCCGACGACCCGACCGCGAACGACAAGGGTCCCTTCTTCAAGGACGCCGCCGGCAACCCCGTCCGCACCCTGACGGACTTGCGCACGGACGCGAACGGCCTGCTGACCCTCCCGAAGCTGTACGCGGATGACACGGCCGGGACGTTCCTGCTGCGCGTCACCACCGAGGGCGGCGCCACCCTCACGGTGGAACTGACCGTGACGGAGCCCCCGTCACCCACGCCGACCCCGTCGGACCCGCCCTCCGAAACCCCTGCGGAGAGCACCTCCCCGAGCCCGTCCGGATCGACGACGACCGGCTCCTGACCCACCCCGGCGCCACGTCCGTAGCGACACCGCACTACTTCTGCACCACCTGCGCAGCACCGACGGCGTCCCGCTCCCCGCGAGTGGGACGCCGTCGGTGCTGCGCAGGTGTTCTCATCTCGCCCGCCCGTTGCTACGGTGCCGGACCTGACGGCCCATCAGTTCCGATGGAACGAACCTCCGACCTCCGCGGGAGGCCCGTATGCGCGCCCTGATCGCCGCCGCGACCGGCCTCGCCCTCGCGCTCGCCCTGGTCCTCACCCTCACCGCCCTGGGCACCCCGACCGGCGAGACCTCCCCGAAACCCCTGCTGACGACAGTGCCCGCACACCCGTGACCACCCGGGAGGGAGGCCGACATGCGCCGCAAGGCCGGCCTGATCCTGCTCGCCCTCGCCGTGTTCTTCGCGGCCCTGTCCCCGCTGCTGCGCTGGTACGCCTTCCCGCGCCTGGCCAAGGTGCCCGCCAACGCCTACCAGGACATGGTGCTTGAGGCGCGCGACGCCACCCTCCTCGACTACGGCACCATGACCGCCCGCATCGTCCCCAAGGTCACCATCGTGCAGACCCTCAAGGGCAACGTGGAGGAGTCGGAGAAGATCGAGCGGACGGCGGGGCGCGACGTCGTCGTCTGGGACGGCCTGTCCTACGTCCAGGGCCCCGACGGCAAGATGGTCTCCCGCATCCCCGAGCGCTACATCTTCGACGCCCACACCCAGGAACCCGTCCACGCCACCGGAGAGATGGTCGACGGCCACCCCGTCCGCCGCGAGGGCCTGGAGTTCAAATGGCCCTTCCGCACGGAGAAACGCGACTACGAGTACTTCGACGCGCAGGCCCGCGTCACCGCCCCCATCCACTACAAGGGCACCGAGAACTTCCGCGGCCTGGAGGTCTACTACTTCGAGCAGACCATCCCCTGGACCCAGGTCGCGATGCCCAGGACCATGCCCGTCGCAGGGATCACCCCCGAGACCGTCGCGAGGACGGGCACCACCCGCTGGTACACCACCGTCCGCAGGTTCTGGGTCGAACCCGTCACCGGCGCACCCGTCTACGGCGAGGAGATCCACCGGGAGGAACTGCGCGGCGGCACCCTCCTCGGTGACCGCGACAAGGTGACGGCCTTCGCAGGCCACGTGAAGATGCGCGAGGACTACATCGAGCACACCGTCGACCTGGTCGCCGCCAACCGCACCCTGGTCCTGCTGATGACCTCCTACCTGCCCTGGGGCTTCCTCTCCCTCGGCGTCCTGCTCCTCGCCCTCTCGCTGTACGTGGAGGCCCGCGGCCGACGTCCCGCAGGCCCGGAACCGGCCCCCGCCGCCGACACCGGACCGGTCACCGCCTGAGCCGCGCGTTGGTGTGCCGCGTCGGCTCGGCACCGGCCGGGTCCTCCGGCCACGGATGCTTGGGATACCGGCCCCGCAGCTCCGCCCGTACGCCCTTGTAGCCGTCCTTCCAGAAGGAGGCGAGGTCGGCGGTCACGGCCGCGGGCCGCCCGGCCGGGGAGAGCAGGTGCACCAGCAGCGGCACGCCCGCCACCCGCGGTGACTCCTGGAGCCCGAACATCTCCTGGAGCTTCACCGCCAGCACCGGCTGCCCGGGGTCGGCGTAGTCGATCCGGATTGCGGACCCACTCGGCACCGTGATCCGCTCCGGCGCCAGTTCGCCCAGCCGCGCCGCCTCGCCCGAGGCCCAGGGCAGCAGCCGCGCGAGTGCCTTCCCCGCGTCGATCCGCGCCAGGTCGCCGCGCCGCCGGGCCCGGCTCAGCTCGGGCTCCAGCCAGTCGTCCGCGCGCGCGTGCAGCGCCGTGTCGGAGACGTCCGGCCACGGCTGCCCGAGACGCGCCCGCAGGAACGCCAGCCGCTGCCGCAACCCCCGCCCCTCCGCCGACCACCGCAACAGCCCCGGCCCCTCCTCCCGCAGCCCTTCGACCAACGCCTCCCGTACGAGTCCGGCGTCGGCGTCCCGCAGTGGCCGCGCCGCCAGCTCCACGGCCCCGAGCCGCTCGACCCGCCGGGCCACCACGTCCCCCTCGGCCCAGTGGACCTCCTCGCGGATGTCGAGCAGCGTGCCGGCCGCGAACCGGGCGACCTCCTGGTCGACGACCGCCGCGAGCTGCACGCGCGCGTGCCCCTTGCCGACGGGCCGGTCGGCGACGGCGACCGCGATCCAGGGGGCACCGCCCAGCGCGGAGCCCTCACGTACCTCGGCCCGCGTCCCCGACACCATCAGGTAGGAGCCGCCGTCGGCCCTGGCGACCCGCTCCGGGAAGGCGAGGGCCGCGAGGACACCGACCCGGCCGTCCTCGCCCGCCGGCGCGGACGGCCCCCCGCCGGCCCGCTCCGCCGGACCTGCGAGCTCTGGCGGGCCGGCGAACTCCGTGGCCACGGCCCGCAGCCGCCGCACCTCCGTCCGCCAGCGCCCCGCGTACGCGTCACCGCCGCGCCGGGCGGCACGCAGAGCCCCCGCGAGATCGTCGCCGTACTCGCGCGGAGCCTCCTCGCTCAGCAGCGCGACCACCTCGGCGGCCCGCTCAGCCCCGACCAGCGACGCCCCGTCGAGCAGCGCCCGCCCCAGCCTCGGATGCAGCCCCGCCCGCGTCAGCCGCACTCCGCGCTCCGTGGCCCGGCCCGCCGGGTCCACCGCCCCGACCGCCCTCAGCAGCCGGCCGGCCGCGGCCATCGCCCCGCCCGGCGGCGGATCCAGCAGCGCCAGCCCAGAGGCCCCCGGATCGCCCCAGCAGGCCGCCTGGAGGGCGAACGCCGTCAGGTCGGCCACTTTGATCTCGGGCGACGGGAACCGCGGCAGACGGGCGTTCTCCGCCTCCGCCCAGCACCGGTACACCGCGCCCGGCGCCTCACGCCCGGCCCGGCCGGCCCGCTGCCGTCCCGCCGCGACCGACGCTCGCACCGTCGCCAGCGCGCTCAGCCCGCGCGCGTGGTCCACCCGCGGCTCCCGCGCCAGGCCCGAGTCGACGACCACCCGCACACCCGGCACGGTCAGCGACGACTCGGCGACCGACGTCGCCAGCACAACCCGGCGCCGCTCCCCGGGAGCCAGCACCGCGTCCTGCACCGCAGCAGGCGCCCGCCCGTGCACCTGGAGCACGTCCCCCGACCGCTCCTCCAGCGCCCGCCGCACCACCGACGCCACATGCGCGAGCAACGCCTGGTCCACCCACATGCCGTGCGGCGGCCGTACCGGCCGGACCGGAGGCACCCACACCACCTCGACGTCGTACGACGTCCCGTGGGCCTCGATCACCGGCGCACCGCCCAGCAGCCGGGACCAGCTCTCGGTGTCGGTCGTCGCCGACGCGGCGACCAGCCCCAGTTCGGGGCGGAGCGTCTCGCGCACGTCCCACAGGAAGGCCGCCGCCGTGTCCGCGTCCAGATGGCGCTCGTGGCACTCGTCCAGCACCACCACGTCGACCCCGGTCAGCTCCTGGTCGCGCTGGAGACGCTGGAGCAGCACACCGGTGGTGACGACCTCCACGCGCGTGTGCCGGCCGACGACGCGCTCGCCGCGCACGGTGTACCCGACGCTGTCGCCGGTCCGCTCACCGAGCAGCCACGCCATCCGCCGGGCGGCCGCCCGCGCCGCGATCCGCCGCGGCTCCGCCACGACCACCCGCCGCACCGGGCCCTCGCCCACCAGCCCGGCCAGCGCCAGCGGCACCAGCGTCGTCTTCCCGGTGCCGGGCGGCGCCGCCAGCACGGCGGTCCCCTGCCCGGCCAGGGCCTCGCGCAGCGCGGGCAGGGCGGCCCGCACGGGCAGCGCGTCCAGGGCGTCGTAACGGATCACGCCACCCAGTGTCGTACGCCGGGGGAGGCGCCCACGCACGCGCGTGCGGGCAATGTGAGAACAGGGAAGGGGCTAGGTCCAGTACGAGGATCTACGCCCGGCACGCCGAGAGCACGCACCTGACGCCGCGCGGCCGCCCTCCGGGCGACGACGGGAATTGTCGGACAGGCCCTAGTCCCGCTCGCAGACGAAGATCGCCGTGCCCGGGATCAGGGCGCCGCGCAGCGGCGACCAGCCGCCCCACTCCGCGGTGTTCCAGACCGGCCACTCCGGCTCGACCAGGTCCACCAGCCGGAAGCCCCCCGCCACGACGTCGCGGACCCGGTCGCCGATCGTGCGGTGGTGCTCGACGTACACCGCCCGGCCGTCGTCGTCCTGCTCGACGTAGGGCGTGCGGTCGAAGTACGACGAGGCGACGGACAGGCCCTCGGGGCCCGGCTCGTCCGGAAAGGCCCAGCGGATCGGATGGGTCACCGAGAAGGCGAAACGCCCGCCCGGCCGCAGCACCCGGCGCACCTCCTTGAGGACCTGCACCGGCTCGGCGACGAAGGGCAGCGCCCCGTACGCCGAGCAGGCCAGGTCGAAGGAACCGTCCGCGAACGGCAGGACCGCCGCGTCGGCGCACACCAGCGGGAAGGCCGCGCCGATCCGCAGCGCGTGCTGGAGCTGGCGGTGGGAGACGTCCAGGGCGACCGGACGGGCTCCCTGGGCGGCCAGCCAGCGCGCGCACTGGGCGGCGCCGGCCCCGATCTCCAGGACCGTCCTGCCCTTCAGCTCCTCCGGCGGGCCGAGCAGCTCGGCCTCCACCTCGTCCAGTCCCTCGGGACCCCACACGAAGCGGTCGTCGCCGAGGAAGGTGCCGTGCTCGATCTGGTACTCGTCCGCGTTGCGGTCCCACCAGCCACGGTTGGCGCGCGCGCTCTCCGCGACACCGGCCTCGCGGCGGGTGGCCTCCGGCTCGGGCTCCGGCCCGGACCCCGGCTCGAACGCCGGCTCGGACGATACGGGCTCTTGGATGATCGGCTCCCTCGTCGTACTCTTCCGTCCAACCCGCATCCGGAAGGCGCCGTCACGGTGTCCCCGGGAGGGCCTTGCCGCGGCCTGCGTGGCCTCGGAAGAGAGGTTGTGTGCCGGAATTGGGGCGATCCGCCCCGGGTGTGCGCCTTCGCGCATTGACCCTGCCCGGCTGCCCCCGTATGCTACAAGTTGCGCTGCGGGCTTGCGCACCTCAGACGTAGCAGGTCGCGCTCGCATCTGTATGTATGTCCCCTCGGTTGTCGAGGCGCCATAGCCGTTTTCGGTGAGGCGCTTCCTTGGCTGTCCGGCCGTCTGCAGAGCGAAACGGGCTCCCGGCGTAAGCAGTACCTACGACTCTCTGTCCGTACCGGAGCCCTTTCCCACATGACGAGCAGCACCGAGACCACCTCTACCACGCCGCAGGTAGCGGTCAACGACATCGGTAACGAGGAAGCTTTCCTCGCCGCGATCGACGAGACGATCAAGTACTTCAACGACGGCGACATCGTCGACGGCGTCATCGTGAAGGTCGACCGGGACGAGGTCCTGCTCGACATCGGTTACAAGACCGAAGGTGTCATCCCGAGCCGCGAGCTCTCGATCAAGCACGACGTCGACCCGAACGACGTGGTCGCCGTAGGCGACGAGATCGAAGCCCTTGTTCTCCAGAAGGAGGACAAGGAAGGCCGCCTGATCCTCTCGAAGAAGCGCGCTCAGTACGAGCGTGCCTGGGGCACCATCGAGAAGATCAAGGAAGAGGACGGCATCGTCACCGGTACCGTCATCGAGGTCGTCAAGGGTGGTCTCATCCTCGACATCGGCCTCCGTGGCTTCCTGCCGGCTTCCCTCGTCGAGATGCGCCGTGTCCGCGACCTCCAGCCCTACGTGGGCAAGGAGCTCGAGGCCAAGATCATCGAGCTGGACAAGAACCGCAACAACGTGGTCCTGTCCCGCCGTGCCTGGCTGGAGCAGACCCAGTCCGAGGTTCGCCAGACGTTCCTCACCACCCTCCAGAAGGGTCAGGTCCGCTCCGGCGTCGTGTCCTCGATCGTCAACTTCGGTGCCTTCGTGGACCTGGGTGGCGTCGACGGTCTGGTGCACGTCTCCGAGCTCTCCTGGAAGCACATCGACCACCCGTCCGAGGTTGTCGAGGTCGGCCAGGAAGTCACCGTCGAGGTTCTCGACGTGGACATGGACCGCGAGCGTGTCTCCCTGTCGCTGAAGGCGACCCAGGAAGACCCGTGGCAGCAGTTCGCCCGCACCCACCAGATCGGCCAGGTCGTGCCCGGCAAGGTCACGAAGCTGGTGCCGTTCGGTGCGTTCGTCCGCGTGGACGAGGGCATCGAGGGTCTGGTGCACATCTCCGAGCTGGCCGAGCGCCACGTGGAGATCCCGGAGCAGGTCGTCCAGGTCAACGACGAGATCTTCGTCAAGGTCATCGACATCGACCTCGAGCGCCGTCGCATCAGCCTCTCGCTGAAGCAGGCCAACGAGGCCTTCGGTGCCGACCCGGCTTCGGTCGAGTTCGACCCGACCCTGTACGGCATGGCCGCGTCGTACGACGACCAGGGCAACTACATCTACCCCGAGGGCTTCGACCCCGAGACCAACGACTGGCTCGAGGGCTACGAGACCCAGCGGGAGGCGTGGGAGCACCAGTACGCCGAGGCGCAGCAGCGCTTCGAGCAGCACCAGCAGCAGGTCATCAAGTCCCGCGAGGCCGACGCCGCGGCTGCGGCCGAGGGCGGCGAGGCTGCTGCTCCGGCCGCGTCCGGTGGCAGCGGTGGCGGTGGCGGTGGCGGTTCGTACTCCTCCGAGGGTGCGGACACCTCTGGTGCCCTCGCTTCGGACGAGGCGCTTGCCGCGCTCCGCGAGAAGCTGGCCGGTGGGCAGAGCTGAACGCCCACTGAGCACTAGCTCATGACTGAGGGCCCGCACCTTTCGAGGTGCGGGCCCTCAGTGCTTTCCCGGCCGCCGGTGAGCCTCCTCCTCACCGGCCGGGCCGCCGCCAAGGCCGCACCGCAGGCACCGGACGCCGCACTCGAAAGTGCCTGGCAGCACGGCGCGTTCGCCTCCGCACGCCTGGCCGTGCCCGCCCTCCACGCGCGCGTGCCGGCTTCCTGACCCAGCCGTCACCAGCGGGCCGTACGAAGACAGCTGATCAGGGGCGTGGGCCGGGAATGCCCACGCCCTGTGGGGCGTTGTGCAGTACGAACACGAGGAGGAGCGGTCCAAGTGCTTGATCCGCAGGGTTTGTACGCATGGGAGCCGAAGGGGCTGGCTGTCGTCGACATGGCGCTCGCCCAGGAGTCGGCCGGACTTGTCATGCTCTACCACTTCGACGGATACATCGACGCGGGTGAGACCGGCGACCAGATCGTCGACCGGCTGCTCGACTCGCTGCCCCACCAGGTCGTCGCCCGCTTCGACCACGACCGACTGGTGGACTACCGCGCCCGCCGCCCGCTGCTGACCTTCCAGCGCGACCGGTGGAGCGAGTACGAGGAGCCGACCATCGAGGTCAGGCTCGTCCAGGACGCCACCGGAGCGCCCTTCCTGCTGCTGTCCGGCCCCGAGCCGGACGTCGAGTGGGAGCGTTTCGCCGTGGCGGTGAAGCAGATCGTGGAGCGCCTCGGCGTACGGCTGTCGGTGAACTTCCACGGCATCCCGATGGGCGTCCCGCACACCCGCCCGGTGGGCCTCACCCCGCACGGCAACCGCACCGACCTCGTCCCGGGCCAGCGCAGCCCCTTCGAGGAGGCGCAGGTTCCCGGCAGCGCCGAGGCGCTCGTCGAGTACCGCCTCATGGAGGCCGGCCACGACATCCTGGGCGTCGCCGCGCACGTTCCGCACTACATCGCGCGTTCCGCGTACCCGGACGCCGCGCTGACCGTCCTGGAGGCCATCACGGCCGCCACCGGACTCGTCCTGCCGAGCATCGCGCATGCCCTGCGTACGGACGCGCACCGCACGCAGACCGAGATCGACCGTCAGATCCAGGAGGGCGACGAGGAGCTGACCGCCCTCGTCCAGGGCCTGGAGCATCAGTACGACGCCGCCGCGGGCGCCGAGACCCGCGGCAACATGCTCGCCGAGCCGGTCGACATCCCGTCCGCCGACGAGATCGGACGCGAGTTCGAGAAGTTCCTGGCGGAGCGGGAAGGCGAGGGCTGAGCGGCCTTTGCCGGGGGTCTGGCGCGGGCTGTGCCGACGGCAGACCCTGGACCGCTCTTCGACCGTCGGCCGGTCTAGGCTTGCCGTCATGCTGAAGGTGGGCCTGACCGGTGGGATCGGCGCCGGCAAGAGTGAGGTGTCGCGGCTGCTCGTCGCGTGCGGCGGCGTACTGATCGACGCGGACCGCATCGCGCGCGAGGTCGTCGCACCCGGTACGCCCGGACTGGCGGCGGTCGTCGAGACGTTCGGGGAGGGCGTCCTCGCCGAGGACGGCAGCCTCGACCGCCCGAAACTCGGCTCGATCGTCTTCGCCGACCCCGGCAGGCTCGCCGCGCTCAACGCGATCGTGCATCCCCTGGTCGGCGCCCGCTCGCGCGAACTGGAGAGCGCGGCCCCCGAGGACGCCGTCGTCGTCCATGACGTCCCCCTCCTCACCGAGAACGGGCTCGCACCCCTGTACGACGTCGTCGTGGTGGTCGACGCCGACCCGGCGACGCAGCTCGACCGGCTCGTCCGGCTCCGTGGAATGACCGAGGACGACGCCCGCGCGCGGATGGCCGCCCAGGCGACCCGTGAGCAGCGCCGGCAGATCGCCGACATCGTCGTCGACAACGACGTGCCGCTGCCCGACCTGGAGCGACGCGTGAAGGACGTGTGGGCCGAACTGGTCCGCCGGGCGCGGACGTCCGAGGGGCCGGGCGGGCGGTCCGAGGAATAGAGGCCCTCGTCGCGCGCGTTGAACGCTGCGAGGAAGGGAAGGAATTTTCCGTGCCCGATACCAGCGGTTCGACCGGACGCAGTCCGGAGACGCATGTCATCGACTTCCGTGCCGCCGAGCAACTGCTCGCCGCACGGGACCCGCGGGGCGCGGTGAAACTGCTCGACGGTGTCATCGCCGCGTACCCCGAGAACACCGCCGCCCGGCTGCTGCGCGCGCGTGCCTTCTTCGCCGCCGCGCAACTACGGCCCGCCGAGCTGGAGTTCACGATCGTCCTGGAGCGCGAGCCGGACAACGCCTTCGCCCACTTCGCGCTCGCCCGCACCTACGAGCGGCAGGGCCGCGCCGACCAGGCCAAGCGGCACTTCCGGCTGGCCGCCGCGCTGGACCCGAACCCGCAGTACCTCAAAGCGGCCCGCTTCGAGTCCTGAGGCCTCGCGCTCACGGGAGTCCTCATGCCTCGCGCTTACGGGAGTCCTGAGGCTTGCACCCATGGGAGCCCTGAGGCTCTTGCACCTACGGGAGTCCTGAGGCCCTCGCGCTCACCGGGGCCGCTGCTCAGGCGGCCGGTACGGCGGGATGCCGGGGCCCGGCTGGTAGTGGGGTCCCTGACGCAGATGCCTGAGGATCATCGACAGGTCGACGGTGATCACCAGCCACAGCACCCCGCAGGCGATAGCCCAGCCCGGACGCCCCACGAGGGTGAACGCGACCGTCCCGAAGATAGCCCAGAGCAGCCCCCACACGCTCAGCCACAGCCGCATCCTCAGTGCACTGCGTGCTGTCACCGGCTCACTGCCCGTACGCATCGGATCACCACTCCTTCTTGAAACGTACTCCTCGGTGCGGACGTTCTCCAGGGGACGGCCACCGGGGGCCAGAGCCCGGGGGCCGGTTCTTCGAAAAGAGTGCCTTCACTCGAACGAATGAACCGGCAGGGTGGGGGAACGGCCGTGCAGGCACCGGCCGTTGGGCGGGTATGAGGCTGGAAATGCGAGAGGGATACGAGGGGACGGGGCCCGGGGCCATCACCCCGGACGGCTGCGCGGTCGAGCTGTACAGCCGCCTCCCGGTGCGCGACGAACCCGACATCGTCACCGCCGCCGTGCCCGCGGGCGCGCACATCCTGGAGCTGGGCTGCGGCGTCGGCCGCATGACGCATCCGCTCCTGGAGCGGGGGTTCACGGTCACGGCGGTGGACGAGTCCGCGGAGATGCTGGACCGCGTCCGAGGGGCGCGCACGGTGTGCGGGCCCATCGAGGACCTGGAGCTGGACGAGACCTTCGACGTGGTGATGCTCGCGTCGTTCCTGGTCCATGCCGGGGACGAGGAGGTCCGGCGCGGCATGCTGCGCACCTGCGACCGGCATGTGGCGGAGGGCGGCTGTGTGCTGTTCCAGCGGGAGGGCGAGGACTACCGCACCGATCTGCCCCGGGAGCGGGTCGACCCGGGCGGCTTCACCACCCGGATCCTGTCGGCCGAACCGGTCGGGGACGGCGTGGACTCGGTGCGCGCGGAGTATGTGTTCCCGGACGCGATATGGACCCAGACCTTCCGCTCCCGACCGCTCACCAAGGAACAGTTCGAGCGGGCGTTGGCGGAGGAGGCGGGACTGAGGGTGGACCGGTATCTGACGGAGGACGGGACCTGGGTGCGGGCGGTGAGGCGATGAAGCACTGCGATGAAGCACTGCGATGAAGTGCGGCGAAGAGCGATGAGTTCACGGCGGGGGAGCGGTCTGACTCTCCGACAGCACAACGGACCGCTTCCCCCAGGAGACCTCCATGTCCGAGACCACGGCACCCCTGCCCTCCGCCGCTTCCGCCGGTTCCCGGACCCCGACCGCCGGGCGTAGGCGGGCCCGCATCGCACTGCGCGGGCTGGAGGTGCTGCTCGCCCTCTTCTACGGGATCGCGAGCGCCCTGCCGAAGCTGATCGCCCACCCGTCGGCGGCCGAGGGCTTCGACAAGCTGGGCTGGGGCGACACCGGCATGTACGCCATCGGTGTCCTGGAACTGGCAGGGGCGATCGCCCTGCTGATCCCGGTGCTCCGGTCGGTGGCCGCGGTGTCACTGGGGGCGCTCATGGTGGGGGCGTTCATCGTGACGATCGTCGCCCTCGACGGGGAGAACGCGGCCACACCGCTGATCCTGCTGGTCCCGCTGGGCCTCATCGCCTGGGCCCGGCGCGAATCCGTGAAGGACCTCGCCCGACTGGTGCGCCGCACACCGTGACCGTCCGATCCCCTGGCTCCGGTTCCCCGTCCTACGGTGGATCCATGGACCCCGGCGAACCTCTGGACCCGCACCCCCTCACCGCTCTGGACCGGCGGGTCGCGGGGTGCCGGGCCTGTCCCAGGCTGGTCGAGTGGCGGGAGGAGGTGGCCCGCACGAAGCGGGCGACCTTCGCCGACTGGACGTACTGGGGGCGGCCGGTGCCGGGGTTCGGCCCGCCGGACGCGCGGTTGCTGATCGTGGGACTGGCTCCGGCCGCGCACGGCGGGAATCGCACGGGGCGGATGTTCACGGGAGACCGCTCCGGGGACGTGCTGTACCAGGCGCTGTACGAGGTCGGGCTCGCCTCACAGCCGACCTCCGTGTCCGCCGCCGACGGTCTCACCCTGTACGGCGTGCGGATCACCTCGCCCGTGCACTGCGCGCCGCCCGCGAACAAGCCGACTCCGCGGGAGCGGGACACGTGCCGGCCATGGCTGGTCCAGGAACTGCGGCTGCTGCGGCCCACGCTGCGGGCGGCCGTCGTGCTGGGGGCGTTCGGCTGGCAGGCCGCGCTGCCGGCCTTCGCGGAGGCGGGCTGGACCGTGCCCCGGCCCCGGCCGGCCTTCGCGCACGGGGCGCGGGTGCCGCTCGACGGCCTGGACCTCTTCGGCTGCTTCCACGTCAGCCAGCGCAACACCTTCACCGGGCGCCTCACCCCGCGGATGCTGCGAGAGGTGCTGCGCACGGCGGCGACGGCGGCGGGACTCGGCTCACCGGGACGGGAGGGCGCTGTCTGTTATAAAAAGTGCCGAGCCCACGAGAATGGCCAAAAACTCGATAGCC
>NZ_JARGEF010000239.1:0-12536 GCF_033794725.1 Streptomyces sp. ID05-39B
GTGGCGGGCCGGTGGCCGCCACGCGGCCGGAGCGGCGCGGCCGAGGCGCGCCCAGGTACGGTCCCGCACCCCGCCGGGGCACCGTGGCCGAGGCGCAACCGGGGCTCCGCGGCGGTGGAGCTGAAGGTGGCGGACGGCTACCGCGGCCGTACGGCGACGGTACGGGCCGAGGTGGGCGCCGTTCTCAGGCGCACCGTCGACCTGAGTGGCAGCAGGCGCTGGTACGACCTCACCCTCACCTCGGTCGCCGACCCGTCGTTCCAGCGGCGGTTCGCCGGACACGTGGAGAACGGGCGCCCTGGAGTGAGCGACCCGGCGATCGTCACGGAGTGAGCGTGCCGCGAGGGTAAAAGGCCGGTGAACACCGCATCGTGGGGGCTGGTCAGGTCCGGGTGGGCTCGGGGTAGTGTGCCCCGGTGACCACGCATTCGAACACACCTGCAGGTTGGTACCCGGACCCGCACGGGGCCGACCGGACCCTGCGCTACTGGGACGGTTCCCAGTGGACCGAGCACACCCACGCCGAGCAGCAGCAGGCGCAGGGCCAGGTGCCGGGGCAGCCCGGACACGTCCAGCAGCCCGGACCTGTCCAGCAGCAGGCCGTGCGGCCGGCTCCGGCGCAGTCCTTCTCGCCGCAGGTGCCGGCCCAGCCCGCCGGACCGGACCCCCGCGTGCAGCAGCAGGTGCAGCAGCAGGCGGGCGTCGCGGCGGGCGGCCCCGGCGGCGGCACGCTGTTCAGCGAGCCGGTGCTGGTGGTCAACCAGAAGGCCAAGCTGATCGAGCTGACCAACGAGTACAAGGTCATGGACCAGCAGGGCAACCAGCTCGGCTCCGTCGTGCAGGTCGGGCAGAGCGCGCTGAAGAAGGTCCTGCGCTTCGTCGCCAGCATCGACCAGTTCATGACGCACAAGCTGGAGATCCGCGACTCCTACGGTCAGCCGGTGCTGCTGCTGACCCGCCCGCGCAAGTTCCTGAAGTCGCGGGTGATCGTGACGCGTCCCGACGGGCAGCCGGTCGGCGAAATCGCCCAGCAGAACGTCTTCGGGAAGATCAACTTCGCCATCAACGCGGACGGCCGGCAGGTCGGCGCGATCAAGGCGGAGAACTGGCGGGCCTGGAACTTCGCGATCGTCGACCACGCAGACAACGAGGTTGCCCGGATCACCAAGACCTGGGAAGGTCTCGCCAAGACCCTGTTCACCACCGCGGACAACTACGTCCTGCAGATCCACTACCAGCTGCCCGAACCCTTGCTGAGCCTGGTCGTCGCCACCGCGCTCACGGTGGACACGGCCCTGAAGCAGGATTCTCGCGGCCTCGGCTGACGCCTCCTCACCGCGACGCGAGGCGCCCCGGTCCCGTGGCCGGCCGGGGCAGCGGCGCGGGCTCGGCGGAGGCCGTCCGCGGCTTCAGTGCCAGTACCGCGGCCACCGGATGCCCGTCGTACTCGTCCTCGTGGCGCGCGGCGGGCCTGTCGTCGTGGCGCACGACGTGGCGCGGGGTGTGTCCCGAGGCGTACAGCGCCGCGAGTTCGGCACCGGGTCCCACCGATGGAGCCGCCGACCCGGCCGTCGAAGGCATGGCGGCCGCCAGGGCAGCGGACACCTCCGGGGATTCCACGACGGGTTGTGGCGTCGCGCGCGACAGCAGGACCACGCCCCAGGCGGAGAGTCCCGCCCCGCCGGCCGCGAGGAGCACGCCCGCGGCCCCGCCCTGGAGCCGTTCGCCCAGCAGCGTGAGTCCGATCACCGCGGCGGCCAGCGGGTTCGCCAGGGTCACCACCGCCAGCGGGGCGCCCAGTCCGCCCCGGTAGGCGGTCTGCGACAGCAGCAGCCCACCCGTGGCGAAGGCGGCCACCAGCAGCGCCACCCCGGTCACCTGCACGCTGAGCACCGGGCCGGACCGGTCGGTCGCGGCCACCGTCACGGTCTGGGTGAGCGCGGAGGCCACCCCGGAGGCGAAGCCGGAGGCGCCGGCGTGCCGCAGGCCGGGCCGGGTGCCCGGCCGGGCCACCAGCCCGATCAGCGCCGCCGTCACCCCCGCCACCGCCACCGCCTCGGACCCGCTCAGTACGTCGTCGGGGGCCGGACCGGACGCCGTGACCAGGATCGCGGCCAGCCCGAGCAGGGTGAGGGCGGTGCCCCGCCACTCGGCCGCGCCGACCCGCCGCCCGGCGATGCGCGCCCCCAGCGGCACCGCCGCGACGAGGGTGAACGCGCCGAGCGGCTGCACCACGGTCAGCGGGCCGTACTTGAGGGCCACGACGTGCAGCACGGCGGCCCCGCCGTTGAGTCCCACCGAGGCCCACCACGCGCCGCTGCCCAGCATGCGGACGACAGCGGTGCCGGGGGAGCGGGAGGCCAGCCGCTCCTGGGCGACGGCCGCGGCGGCGTAGGCGACCGCGGAGAACAGCGACAGGACGACGGCGAACAGGGCGGCGTTCATCGGCCCGTCCCCACGAGTACCGGCTCCTCGGCGACCTTCTCCTCGGCGACCTTCTCCTCGGGGACCTTCTCCGCGGTCACCTTCTCCGCGGTCACCTTCTCCTCGGCCGGTACGAGGGCCGGCGCATCGCGTCCGGCCGTCGTCACCGTGCGCCGCGGCGCACGGATCACCAGGAGGGCGGCACCGAGGAGCGCGGCGGCCATGAGCGCGTCGAGCCAGTAGTGGTTCGCGGTGCCCACGATCACCAGCAGCGTGAGCAGCGGGTGCAGCAGCCACAGCCACAGCCACCGCCGGCGTGAGCGGGTGGCGGCGATCATCCCGACGGCGACCATCACCGCCCAGCCGAAGTGCAGCGAGGGCATCGCCGCGAACTGGTTGGACAGGGTGTCGGTCTGCGGCGGCCCGTACACCGAAGGCCCGTACACGCGCGCGGTGTCGATCAGGCCCGTCGGGGCGAGCATCCGGGGCGGCGCGAGCGGGAAGGCGAGATGGACGACCAGGGCGGCGGCCGTGACGGTGGCGAGCACCCGGCGGGCCCAGACGTAGTGCGCGGGGCGTCGTAGGTAGAGCCAGATCAGGAAGGCGGCGGTGGCGGGGAAGTGCACGGTCGCGTAGTAGGTGTTCGCGATGTGGACCAGGCCGTCGCCGTGCAGCAGCAGGGACTGCACCGTGTCCTCGTCGGGCAGCCGCAGCCACCGTTCCGCGTCCCACACGCTGTGCGCGTTGCGGAACGCCTCGGCGGTGTGGCCGGTGGCCAGCCGGCGGCCGAACTTGTAGACGAGGAAGAGCCCTGCGACGAGCAGGAGCTCCCGGACCAGCGGCGGCCGTACCGGCGTGGCCGGTTCCGCTTCTTCAGGCTCGGTGCGGGCGTTCATCCCCCGGCCCCTTCACTGACGTGGTGCGTGTGGGTGGTGCGCAGGCGTCTGCGTGTGCTGGTGCGCGTACGCGGGTGCTGCGGGTGCTGCGGGTGCTGCTAGGGCGCGAGGGCCTGTGGCCGGTGACCTCATGCACGCACCATCGATACGACATCGTACCGATACGCCAGTGTACCGATACGGGTGAGTACCGGTACACTGGCGTATCGATTGAGATGGGACACACTGGTGAACGGCCCACCAAGGGCCACCGGACAGTAGTGAGGAGAAGGGCCGCATGACGTCGCAGGACGCGCACGGGCCGGAGTCGGCCGCCGCCTCGCGCCGCTCCAAGCTCACGCCCGAGCGTGAGCAGGAGTTCTTCGACGCGGTCCTGGAACAGATCCGCGAGTGCGGGTACGAGGCCGTCACCATGGAGGGCGTCGCCACCAGTACCCGGTGCAGCAAGTCCACGCTGTACCGGCAGTGGAAGACCAAGCCCCAGTTCGTGGTGGCCGCCCTGCGCTCCCGCCGTCAGTCGCGGCTCGCCGGGATCGACACCGGTTCACTCGCCGAGGACCTGCGCGAGGCAGCGCGCGGAGCGGCCCGCTGGTCCATGACCGACACCAAGCTGCTCCAGGCGCTGGGGCACGCCGTCACCCAGGACGCGGACCTCGCGGGCGCGCTGCGCGAGGCGATCGTCGAACCGGAGATCACCGCCCTGCGGGAGATCCTGCGCCGGGGCGTCGAGCGCGGCGAGGTCGAGGCCGGCCATCCGGCGCTGGAGTACGTCCCGGTCCAGATGTTCGGCATGGTCCGCGCCCGTCCCGTGGTGGACGGTGAGTACGCGGACGAGGCCTACCTGCTGCGCTTCGTGGAGGCGGCCGTACTGCCGGCACTGGGCCTCGGCCCCGAAAGACCCAGGCCGCCGTCCGTGGGATGACCGGACGGTGACCTGACCGCGCCGCACCGTGGGGACGGGGGCGGCGCGCACCCCCGGCCGGGCGGGGCCCCCTTGAGCGGAGGGGCGCCCCGCCCGGCCGCCGGTGCGTCCGGGGAGGGTTTCGTCGGCCCTGCGGCCTGCGAGGTGGCCGACACGGTGAACCGGCGCGAGGCCCCGGGGCCCGGACGCGGCGACGGGAGCGGGGCGGGCCGCGTCGCCGGGCCGGGGCCGCCCCGGTCGGCCCCGGCCCGTCTTCCGGCCCGAGGACCGTCGTTCTGGCCAGGCTCCCGTCAGCCGGGGCAGGTGACGGCCCCGCTCAGACCCCCTGCCCGGTGCTGCTTCCCTTCGACACCTTGATGCCCTTGGTGATCTCGTCGATGACGGACACCTTCTGGTCGGCGTCGACGCCGAAGCGCAGGACCGCTATCCGCTTGGGGTCCGAGGGTGCCGGGAAGGCCAGGGACTCGACGTAGCCGTCGGCGCCCTTGCTCGTGACCGCCTTCCAGCGCACCAGATAGCCCTTCTGTCCCGCCACGGTCACCGCCTGCGAGGCGAGGACCTGGTGCGAGGTGATCTCGCCGTACGTGGTGCCGCCGTAGGACTCCTCGGCGTTGGCCTCGATGTCCGCCTTGGCGACCGCTTCCGCGGTGGAGCCGGCCACCTGGGCCGGCGCCGAGTACACGCCGCCCCTGGCGCAGGTCTTCGACGTGTCGCCGGGGCACTTGTACGTGGACTCGGACGTGACCTGGGCGCCGACGCTCAGTTCCTGCCCGCTCCAGCCGTCCGGGATGGGGATGCTGATGCCGTTGAGCGCGTCCGTGACCGCGCCGCTCTTGATCTTCGGCGGTTCCGGCCCCTCGGGGGACGGCGAGCCACCCGAGCCACCGGAGCCCCCCGAGCCACCGGAGTCACCGAACGGGTCCCGCTCGCCGGAGCCGCCCGGACCGCCCGGCCGCTGTGCCGTGCCGGACGCGTCGGAGCCACCGCCGTCCTTGGTCAGCGCGTACACGCCGACCCCGATGCCGGCCAGGACCGCCACGGCCGCCACGACGGCCGTCGCGGTGCGCAGCCGGTGCCGCGAACCGGCGGGCGGGGCCGCCGGATGGACGGGGTACGCGGGGAAGGCGCCGACCGTCGGTGCCTGGGCCGGCCCACCCCACGCGGCGGCCTGGCCCGCGGGACGGGTCTGGTCCGTCCATGCCTTGCCGTCCCACCAGCGCTCGGTGGGCGGGGCGTCACTTGTCTGTCCGGGATCGGGATACCACCCGGGGGGAGTCACCTGCGTCATGCCCCCACCGTATGAGGCATCGGTGAAAGTCGTATGAGAGGGATGGGTTCTTCTCCGGGCGTTCCTTGCGGTACCCGTGCCCGGTCGGCCGGAAACCGCCGTCACCTCGACGTCAATTCGACGTCGGTCCCCTCTCGTTGACGTTCGGGGGCCTGAGTCGCAGGCCCGCGGCGCCCTGGCGGGGTACCGTCCGTCACCCGCCGGGGCAACAGCTGGACCGACCACCCTCCGCCCGGACCGCCGGACGGCTACGCTCGAGGTCGTACGTCGTTCGGGCGACTCGGGGAGGTAGCGGGATGACGAAGGTACGGCCGGCGGCGGCCGCCTCCGCCTCCCTGTGGGAGCGCGACAAGGAAGTGGCCGCCATCGAGCGGGTGGTGGACACGCTCTGCGCCGACCGCTCCTCGTCGGGCCGGGTGCATCTGCTGCGCGGCGACGCGGGGCTCGGCAAGACGGCCCTGCTGGCCGAGACCCGGCGCATCGCCGAGGCCCGCGGCTGCACGGTGTGGTCCGCGCGCGGCGGCGAGACCCTCAGGTCGGTCCCCTTCAACGTGGTACGGCAGCTGCTCCAGCCCGCGCTGCTGTCCCTGCACCCGGAGGAGGCCCGCGAATACCTCGGCGACTGGTACGACATCGCCGGCCCCGCCCTCGGCATCGCGGAGCCGGGTGAGATCCCCGCCGACCCGCAGGGCGTGTGCGACGGTCTGGTCGCCGCCGTGACCCGCCTGGCCCGGCGTGACTGGCCGCTGGTGCTGCTGGTCGACGACGCGCACTGGGCCGACCAGGAGACCCTGCACTGGCTCGCGGCCTTCGTGGAACGCCTCGACGAGCTGGCCGTGCTGGTCGTCGTGGCCCGCAGGCCCACCGAGGTCAAAGGCGCCAGCGCTCAGTACCTGGAGATGGTCGCCGAGGCGGCCGGACAGTCCGTCACCAGCCTCAGCGTCCTGACCCCCGAAGCGGTCGCCGGGCTCACCCGCGCCACGCTCGGCGAGCACGCCGACGACCCGTTCTGCCGCGAGGTCTGGGCCGTCACCGGGGGCAACCCCTACGACACCGTCGAACTCCTCGCCAAGGTCCAGGACCGGGCGCTGGCACCCGGCGAGTCCTCCGCCACCGAACTGCGCCCGCTGAACCGCTCCGCCCGTGGCGGCGGCCTCGTCACCCGCCTGGAACAACTGGGCGTCGACGCCACCCGGTTCGCCATGGCCGCCGCCATCCTCGGCGCCGAGATCACCGTCGACCAGGCGGCCCGGCTCGCCGGCATGCGCCACGAGGTCGCGGTGCGCTGCGCCGAACTCCTGCGCAACTCCCGCATCCTGACGGCACCCGACGCGGTGGCCGTCCCCGCCGACGGCGGCGGCCTGGAGTTCGTCCACCCCCTGATCGCCACCGCCGTCTACGACTCCATCCCCGACGGCCTGCGCAAGGCGATGCACGGCATCGCCGCCCAGGTCGTCATCGACGCGGGCAAGGGCCTCGCGGCGGCCTCCCGGCATCTGCTCCAGGTCCACGCGGACGACGACGAGGAACTCGTCGAGCAGCTTCGCGAGGCCGCCCGCGAACACCTCGCCGTCGGCGCCCCTGACGCGGCCCGCCGCTGTCTGGAACGCGCCCTGAGGGAACCGCCCGCGCCCGACGTGCACCCGCACGTGCTCTACGAACTCGGGTGCGCCACCCTCCTCACCTCGCCCGCCCGCACCATCGAGCACCTGCGGACCGCGCTCGCCATGCCCGGCCTCGACAACGCCAAACGGGTCGACGCCGTCTACCGCCTCTCCCAGGCACTCACCCACAACGACCAGCTGGAGGACGCCGTCCGCACGGTCGAGGCGGAGGCGGCCCGGCAGACCACCGGGCCGGCCCGGATGCGGCTCCAGGCCGTGCAGTTCATGTGGGAGGGCATCTACGCGGGCGAGACCACCTCGCCCGGCCGCTCCCAGAAGCTCAGCACGCTCGCCGCCACCTGCACCGGCCGGGACAACGCCGAGCGGGCGCTCCTCATCCTGCGCGGCTTCGACGCCATGACCCACGGGGAGAACGCGGAAGTCGTCGTCGAACTCTGCGACCGCGCCCTGGTCAACGGCCGCCTCGCACCCGGCCTCGGCTGGACCGACCCCGAATGGGGCCTGGAACTGCTGATGATGCTGGCCAGTTCGTACGCCTACACCGACCGCCTCGACCGAGCCGAAGCCCTCTTCAACGAGGCCCTGCGCGCCTACACCACCGCCGGCTGGAGCGGCGGCCACCTCGCCGTGGCCCACGCCTACCTCGGACTCGGCCTGCGCCGCCGGGGCCGGCTGCGGGAGGCCGAGGAGACCCTGCGGGAGTCACTGCGCATCGCCGAACGCGTCGGCCGCGGCCTGCCCCTGTACTGGTCGGCCATCTGCAACCTCGTCGACACGCTGCTCGCCCGCGGGCACACCCAGGAAGCCTGGGAGATCTCCGAGCAGTACGGCTTCGCCCCGCCCTACCCGTCCACGATCGTGCTGCCCGACCCGCGGTCGGTGCGCGGCCGGCTGCTGCTGGCCGTCGGCCGCACCCAGGACGGCATCAACGAGCTGGAGGAGGCCGAGAAGGCGGCGGCCGTCCGCGGTCACCTCAACCCGGTGATGGTGCCCTGGGCCGCCGACCTGGCCAGGGCCCTCGTCACGCAGGACCCGGCGCGAGCCGCCCGGCTGGCCTCCGACGCCCGCCGCCAGGCCGAACGCTTCGGCACGGACACCGCCATCGGCGAGGCCCTGCGCTGCGCCGCCGCCCTGGAGACCGGCCAGCGCGCGGTCCGCCTCGCCGGCCAGGCGGTCACCTACCTGGAAGCCTCGCCCTGCCAGTACGAACACGCCGCCGCCCGTGTCGAGTACGGCATCCTCTCCCGCTCGGCCTCCGAACTCCACCGGGGCCTCACCCTGGCCCGCTCCTGCGACGCGGACGGCCTGGCCGACCAGGCCCAGACCGCCCTCGACGCCCTGGGCGCCCCGGCGGTGGGCCTCGTACCGGGCCAGAAGCGGAGGTAGGGGCGGGGCCGACGGGAAGGCAGAGCGGAGCAGAAGGACCCCCGACGGCCACACCGGCCCCGGGGAACCGCGAGGTCAGCCCTCGCTCTTCTTGCCTTCCCGCTGCTCCTCCCCCCGCTCCTCCCCCTGCTCCTCCTCCGCCAGCACCCGCTGGGCCGTCGCGAAAGCCGAGTTCGCCGCCGGGACACCGCAGTAGACGGCCGTCTGGAGGAGGACCGCGCCGATCTCCTCCGGGGTGAGCCCGCCTCGCCTGGCCGCCCGGACGTGCATGGCCAGCTCGTCGTAGTGGCCGTGGGCGACCAGCGCGGTCAGCGTGATCATGCTGCGCTCGCGGCGGCTGAGCGTCGGGTCGGTCCAGATCTCGCCCCAGGCGTAGCGGGAGATGAAGTCCTGGAAGCGGGCGGTGAACGGCGTCTGGCGGGCCTGCGCCCGGTCCACGTGCTCGTCGCCGAGGACCTCCCGCCGCACCCGCATGCCCGGCCCGGAGCTCTCGCCCAAGTGGGCACGCAGCGCGGTCAGTACGGCTCGCGGACACTGTGCGGGAGCCAGGTGCGAGGCGCCCGGGATCTCCACGAGCGCGGCGCCCGGCACCACGTCAGCGATCTCCCGAAGATGCGCCGGCGGCGTCGCCGGATCCTCGCGCCCGGCCACCAGCAGTGTGGGTACGGCGATCTCCGCGAGCCGCCCGCGCAGGTCGAACGCGGCCAGCGCGTCGCAGCATGCCGCGTAGGCACCGGGGTCGGCGCGCCGATGGTCGGCGACCAGTTCTGCCACCGTGAACCCGCCGCTGAACCAGCGGGAGTCCGCGTGGTCCGCGAGCGAGTCCAGCCCCTCGCGCCGCACCAGCGCGGCCCGTTCCCGCCACGGCTGCGCCCCGTTGAAGTGGGCCGAGGAGCAGATCACCGCCAGCGACGACACCCGCTCGCGGTGGTGCAGCGCCAGATGCAGTCCGACCGCCCCGCCCAGCGACACACCCGCGTAGGCGAACCGTTCCAGGCCGAGCGAGTCGGCGAGGCCCAGCACCAGGTCGGCCAGGTCGGCGACGGTGGCACCGGGACCGATCAGGTCGGCCGGCGAGCCGCCGTGGCCCGGCAGATCCCAGCGGATCACCCGGTGGGTGATGGACAGTTCGGGCGCGACCTCGTCCCACAGCGCGTACGAGGTGCCGAGGGAAGGCCCGAGGAGCAGCGCGGGAGCGGAAGTCGGACCCTCGGCACGGTGGTTGAGCAGCTTCTCGGTCAACGTCGCTCCAGGGCACGGTCGGTGAGGGCTCCGGCGGAGCCGGTGTAGCGGGCGGGGTCGGTGAGGTCGTCCAGCGGAACGTCCTTCAACGCCGGTTCCTGGGCGAGGAGTTCGCCCAGCGAGCGGCCCTCGGCGAAGGCGCGGGGCGCGAGCCGGGTCAGCAGTTCCCTGGCGCGGGCCCGACCGAGCACCGCCGACAGCTCGGCGGAGAGCCGCTCGGAGACGATCAGCCCGTGGGTGAGGCCGAGATGCTCGCGCATGACGTCCGCGCGCACCCGCAGCCCCTCGGTCAGTTCGGCCGCGTCCCGGGCGGCCCCGCCGACCAGCCGCAGCAGATCCCGCAGCGGCTCCCACTCGGCGTGCCAGGCCCCGGCCGGCCGCTCGTCCGGTGCGACCAGCGACCCGTACAGCGTCGCCGCCAGCTGCGGGGCCCGCTGGGCGGCGGCCCCGATCAGCGTGGACCGCACCGGGTTCGCCTTGTGCGGCATCGCCGAGGAACCGCCGCCGGCGGCCTCCGCGACCTCGCCGATCTCGGTGCGGGAGAGGGTGAGCACATCGGCCGCCGTCTTCCCCAGCGCGCCCGCCGCGAAGGCCAGGCAGCCGGCCAGGTCGGCGACCGGTGTGCGCAAGGTGTGCCACGGCAACAGGGCTGCGCGCAGGCCCAGTTCACGGGCGTACGCGGCGGGCAGCGCGGTCGCGTCCTCGGCGCCGTACGCCGTGAAGGCGGCCAGCGTCCCGGCCGCGCCCCCGAGTTGGGCGGGCAGCGAGTCCCGAACGGCCGACACCCGGTCCCGGGCGTCCAGCACCAGTGAACGCCACCCGGCGGCCTTCAGCCCGAACGTCGTCGGTACGGCGTGCTGGGTGAGCGTCCGGCCCGCCATGGGCGTGTCCCGGTGCCCGGCGGCCAGCCGCGCCAGCGCCCGCTGCGTACGGTCGAGGTCGGCGAGCACCGGCTCCAGCGCCCGCACGGCGACCAGCATGGTCGCCGTGTCCATGATGTCCTGGCTGGTCGCACCCCGGTGGACGTACGGCCCGAACTGCGGCCCGACCGCCTTCGTGAGGTCGGCGACCAGCGGGATCACCGGGTTCCCGCCGCTCCTCGCGCGCTCGGCGAGGGACCGTACGTCGAAAGCGCTTGCGGCGGCTTGCGTCACGGCCGTCGCTGCGGCCGCCGGGGCCAGGCCCAGCGCGGCCTGCGCACGGGTCAGCGCCGCCTCGGCGTCGAGCAGCGCCCGCAGATAGGCGGTCTCGCTCGTCGCCGAGGCCGCGCGGGACCCGGTCCACCCGGGACCGAGCAGACCGGCGTCGAACTGATCAGCTGTCACTGGAACTCCAGGAAGACCGTCTCGCCCTCGCCCTGAAGGCGGATGTCGAAACGGTAGGTGCCCTGTGCGTCGTCCGTGGCGATCAGCGTGCCCCGGCGCGCCGGATCGAGCCCGGCCAGCAGCGGGTCCCTGGCGTGCGCGGCCGTGTCCTGCGGGAGGTAGATCCGGGTGAACAGATGGACGAGCAGTCCTCGCGCGAACACGCACACACTCAGGTAGGGAGCGCTGCGGCCGCGTGCGCCGGGCCGCAGGGTGCGCGCGTACCAGTGGCCGCCTGCGTCCGTCTGGACGCGGCCCCAGCCGGTGAACTCCACGCCGTTGCGCCCCAGATGGCCGCCGGTCGACGGGTCGCGCCGCATCGAGCCGTCGACGGCCGCCACCCGGCCGTCCGGGTCGGGCCCCCACAGCTCCACGAACGCGTCCGGCAGCGGCCTGCCCTCGCCGTCGTACACGTAGCCCTGGACGGTGATCGTGTCCGGGTGGCCGACGGGCGCGATGTCACCGCCCCCGGGGAAGGGCAGCGCGTACCCGTAGAAGGGGCCGACCGTGTGCGACGGCGTGGGCGGCACGCTCTCCGGGCTGCTGGTGTCGATCTTCGTCATGGGGGTCAGCGTCCTTCTTCGATCCAGGTGGCGTTCGGGCCGTCCAGCACGACGTCCCAGTGGTAGCCGAGCGAGAACTCGGGCACGGACAGGCCGTGGTCATAGGTGGCGACCAGCCGCTGCCGCGCCGCGTCGTCCGTCACCGACTGCAGGATCGGGTCGTGGGCGAACAGCGGGTCGTTCGGGAAGTACATCTGCGTCACCAGCCGCTGGGTGAACGCCGAACCGAACAGCGAGAAGTGGATGTGCGCGGGCCGCCAGGCGTTCACGTGGTTGCGCCAGGGATACGGGCCCGGCTGGACCGTGGTGAAACGGTAGAAACCGGTGTCGTCGGTGAGCGTGCGGCCCACGCCGGTGAAGTTCGGGTCCAGCGGGGCGTCGTGCTGCTCGCGCTGATGGGCGTACCGGCCAGCCGAGTTGGCCTGCCAGATCTCCACCAGCTGACCGCGGACCGGGCGGCCGGAGCGGTCGAGGAGCCGGCCGGAGACGGTGATGCGCTCGCCGATCGGCTCGGCGCGGTGATGCCGGGTCAGATCGTTGTCGATCTCGGTGATGTCCCGCTCGCCGAAGGCCGGCGAGGCCAGCTCCACCAGCTCCGGGTCCCGGGCGACGTCGATCGCGACCGGCGGCTGCAGCGGGTGGCGCAGGGCGGAGGAGCGGTAGGGCGCGTAGTCGCGGCGCGGATGGTGCTCGACGGGGCCGCCGTCGGCGAGCCGCTTCTCGTACGCGGCGTGCTCGGCCGCGATCTCCTGGTCGATGTCGGCTTGCGTGAGAGTCATGAGAAGTCCCGGGGGTCACTGACGTCGAAGGACGAGGGAGGCGGGGG